>JAJRVC010000102.1 GCA_024277475.1 Deltaproteobacteria bacterium | reverse complement strand
CGATGACCATACCTGGATTTTTTTCCCCGACACGCGGGTGCTGTGCACGGGAGATCTCGTTTTCTGGTGCGTGCCGAATGCCGGCAATCCGCAAAAGGTCCAGCGCTATTGCGAAGGCTGGGCCTGCGCTCTGCGGGAAATGCAGGCAATGGAGCCGGAAATTCTGCTGCCCGGCCACGGATGGCCCATCATCGGGGCGGATCGCATCGGGCAGGCGCTCGAAGACACCGCGGTTTTGCTGGAGTCCCTGCATGCGCAGACCATTGCCCTGATGAACCGGGGAGCCTCCCTGGACACCATTGTGCATACCGTTAAAGCACCGGGCAAACTGCTTGACAAGCCGTACCTGCATGCCGTCTATGACGAGCCGGAATTTATCGTCCGCAACATCTGGCGGCTCAACGGCGGATGGTACGACGGCATGCCGTCGCATCTCAAACCCGCATCTGAAAATAAATTAGCCGCAGAAATCATCGAACTGGCCGGTGGTGTCGATAACCTGGTACGCCGCGCCCGGGAACTCGCCCGGACAGGAGATTTTCGCCTGGCCTGTCATCTGGCCGACTGGGCCTTTCTCGGTTCCGGCAAAAACCCCGCCGTGGGCTAGGCAACCGCATCGGTTTATACTGGCCGGGCGGCAGCGGAAACATCCACGATGGCCATGGGCATTTTTATGGCGGCTTCCCGGGAAATGCAAGGCAAAGTGCCGCAGCAAGAAATATCCGGCATCCCCGGCGTGCTGGAGTCCCAGGATAAACGCGGTAAAAATTCGCACAGCGAATAAAAACGAAAAAGCACGCCAGCATAAGGAGCAATCGTTTATGACCATTAATCGTGCGTATGATAAACCTGCGGAAACAATTCATCCAAAGCTGACTGAACATTCCCGCAAGATGGAGGAGAAAATATACAAAGTCGCGGACAATTATTTTCTGGCCGTTGGCTATGGCCTCGCCAATACCCACATGATCGTGGGAACCGACGGGATCATCATCATTGACCCTGTTGAGGATGTGGGAAAATGCCGCCGGATCAATGAAGACTTTTGCAAAATTACCGACGAGCCGATAAAGGCTGTTATTCATACCCACAACCATGCAGACCATGTCTGGGGCGTCAAAGGCTTTGTCTCCGATGAACAGGTCCAGTCCGGCCAGTGTGACATCATCGCCCATGAAACCATGCTGGCCAATTTTATTGTCAGTGCCACCGGCGGTATCGGTGCCATTCTGGGAGTCAGAAGCGCCTATACCTTTGGAAATTATCTGAAATTAGGCCCTGAAGGACGTGTCAATAACGGCATCGGACCGGACGTATTGATGCAGGAAGCCTCACTGATTCTGCCAACCATTACCATTAAAGAAACCCTGGATCTGGAAATCGCAGGCGTAAAAATGTATATTTTCTGGGTGCCCAGTGAATGCGATGATGAAATTGCCGTGTGGTTCCCGGATTTGGACGTACTTTGCAGCGCCGAGGTCATCCAGGGAGAAACCTTCCCTAACCTGCACACCATTCGCGGCACGCGCTACCGGGACCCCAAACAGTGGTACAAGAGCATCGATGTTCTGCGCACATTTGATGCCCGCTTCATGGCCCCTTCCCATGGCCGTCCGGTGTCCGGCCGTAAAAATGTTGCCGATGTGCTGACCGCTTACCGGGATGCCATCCAGTTTGTTCACAACCAGACAATCCGCTATATGAACCAGGGCTATACGCCCGATGAGCTGGTGGATCTGGTAAAACTGCCGGAGCACCTGGCCGTTCATCCCTGGCTGGGAGAATTTTACGGCACGGTGAAACACTGTGTGCGCGAAATTTATACAGGAGAAATCGGATGGTTCGAAGGCGATCCGACCACGCTGGATCCCATCGCACCGACCGAATCTGCCGCCCGCCATGTTCAGCTCATGGGAGGAAAAGACCGGGTGGTGGCAGAAGCACAGAAGGCGCTTGACGCCGGGGATTACCAGTGGGCGGCGGAGCTGACCACCTATACCATCCGCGTGGACAAGAATGATATGCAATCACGGCGAATCAAGGCGCAAGCCTTGCGTCAGCTCGGATTTAAAACCCTTAACTCCAACTGGAGATGCTGGTACCTGTCTTCAGCCATTGAGCTGGAAGGCGGTCAATTCGATCTTTCCGGTAAAATCAGCGGAATCGGCGTTGCGCGGGCGCTGCCTGCGGATGTAAAAGTGGAGGCCATGGGATTGCGCCTGGCAGCCGAAAAAGCCCTGGATGTCCACATGACCATGGGATTTCATTTCCCGGATGTCGATGCCGCCCATGCCCTTGAAATCCGCAGGGGAATTGCGCAGTTTCATCCCCGGCTTCCTGACAAGGTAGATATTGCCGTCACCCTTGACAATAGCTATCTGGCCGACATTTTGCTGGGATTGGCCACCTGGGAACAGGGCTTTAAGACAGGGAAAATTCAGGTGGACGGTGATATGGACAACCTTATCAAATTTTTCAGCTGTTTCGAAAAACCCAGACCGCCAAAAAATATCCTGCTGACACTCCGGTAAACAGCACAGGCGCAAAGTTTCTTATACCAACCCGCAAACGTGCGATGGATATCCGCACCACCTGCAAAAGGGAATTCTTAAAATGGCGGAAAAAAAACAATTCGGAAAGCTCGCCCTCAACGACGAAGGCCCGGTCAATCCGGCACCGGGGGTGTGGATGATCCCCGGTTTTGGTAACACGGGGATCGTTCAAACCGACGCCGGCCTAGTTATCATTGATATGCCGGTGGGCTCGTTTCTGAAAAAAACGATGGCCCTGCTGCGGCAGGTCTCAACAGATCCAGTCCATACCGTATTTGTCACCCATGGGCACCTGGACCATGCCGTGCACCTGAAACACCTTTTCACGGAGGCCGAACACAACACAAGCCCAGCGCCACGGGTCATTGCCCACCGTAATGTTCTGAAGCGCTTTGAAAAATACCGTCTGCTGGCCGACTATCATGAGCAAATCAACCGCATCCAGTTCAATGTTGCACAACAGCAACAGGCATTTCCCCTGCCGGAACACAATCCGGATGTTATTTTTGACCAGAGCCTCAGCACCACTGTCGGCGGCATCGATTTTCATGCCTTCCACGGGTTGGGAGAAACCGATGACCATCTATGGGTGTGGGTACCGGAAAAAGAGACGGTCTTTGCCGGGGACTTTGTTGTTTATTCGTTTCCCAATGTCGGCAACCCCTTCAAGGTCCAGCGCTACACCCTGGAATGGGCCGAAGCGCTGGAGGCCATTGTTGCCAGAGCCCCCCGGGTGCTGGTACCCGGACATGGCCCGGTCATCGAGGGCCAGGAAAATGTCCGCACGGTGTGTCTCAAAATTTCAAAAGCCCTGCGTTACCTGCACCGGGAAGTGATCGAACGGCTCAACGCCGGTATGGGCTACGAAGATATTCTGCAAGATGTCAAACTGCCGGGTCACATGCTTGACAATGAATTCCTGTCTCCCCGATACGGGTGCCCGACCTTTGTGGTGCATGGAATTTTGCGCCAGTATACGGGCTGGTACGATGGCAATCCCTCAAACCTGTTTCCACCAAAAAGAACTGCCATTGCCCGGGAGGTGGTCCAACTGATTGGAAAAGACCGGGTGATGGAACATGCCCGCCGGCTTGCGAAAAAAAAGCAGGAAGCCATGGCCTTGCAGTTTGTGGATATGGCGCTGTCTGCCGAGCTCGACAATGATAAAGAACGTCAGATGCGCCTGCTAAAGGCCAAGTTGCTGGGAATCATGGGACACAAAGCGGATAGTTTTATCGCCAAAAGTATTTTCTACCGGGGCCGGGACTTTGAAAAACAGGCGGCCGAAGCCACCTGATTCGATCTGGTCTCTGCTATAACATCTTCGGAGTATGCATGAATTTGATCCAGTTAGCAGAAAAAAATTTCCAGAATTTCGGTGAATATGAATGCCTGATTTTCAATGAAAGGCCAACCACCAACCGGGAATTGCTCCAGGATTCAAAAAAAATGGCATCCGCCCTCAATAATATGGGAATGAAACCGGATGACAAAATCGTCGTTATGCTGCCCAATTGCCCTGAGGTTCTCATCAGTTATCAGGGCATATTAAGAGCGGGAGGCATTATCGTGCCGGCTGTGCCCCTGTTAAACGATAGAGAACTGAACCATATCCTGATAAACTCCGGGGCGCAGGCAGTAATAACGGGTGAGAAACTGCTACCCAAGGTGGCTGCGGCGGCAAAGGGCGCAAAGCAATTAGAACACATCATTGCCGTGGATCAAAACCCGGGGGAAGGGATTTTAAATTTCTGGGATCTCATCAAGACTGCTTCGGACAGCCCCCCGATAATCCCCATCCAGGATGATAACGTGGCGGTTATCTTATATACATCCGGCACCACGGGCACCCCCAAGGGGGTCATGCTGACCCACAAGAACCTGTACACAAACGCTGTCAACAGCGCTTCTACCGGCAATCCCAAAAGATCCGATATAAGGCTGGCGGCACTGCCGCTGTCTCATTCCTTTGGCTTTACCACCATGAATATCCTGTTGATCTATGGAACCCTGACAATCATGATGCCACGCTTTAACGTGGAAGAAGCATTTCGCCTGATTGACAAATACAGGGTGACGCATTTTCCTGGCGTACCGGCCATGTTCGCCCTTATGCTGCAGGCGGATGATGCGGTGAAGCGAAAATACGATCTATCCTGCCTCAAGGGGGTAACCAGCGGTTCCGCCCCCTTGCCGGCCAAGATTTTTAAAGCCTTTCAAAGTGAATTCGATTGTGTTATCCGGGAAGGGTATGGATTGTCTGAAGCCTCCCCGGTGGTGAGCATGCACTATTTCGATCGGGAGGTGAAACCGGGCTCGGTGGGGCAGGCCATCCCCGAAACCAGCGTTCGCATTGTTGATGACAAGCATCGGGAAGTCCCTGCGGGGGAAGTCGGCGAGTTGATTATCAGCGGCCCCGGCGTTTTTGCCGGGTATTACCGGATGGCCGAAGAAACCGCCACGACCATCCGCAATGGGTGGCTGTATACCGGGGATATGGCCCGGGTGGACGCAGACGGATATCTGTATATCGTCGAAAGAAAAAAAGATCTCATCATCCGCGGAGGATTCAACATTTACCCTCATGATGTGGAAGAAGTGCTCTATCAACACCCGTCGGTCACTGAAGCGGCGGTTATCGGGAGCCCGGATTCCATTATGGGAGAGGCAGTAAAGGCGTTTATCGTCTTAAAAAAAGGTGCTACCATCGGGCAGCAAGAAATAATCGATTTCTGCCGGCAATATCTTTCAAAAAACAAGTGTCCTAAATTTGTAGAATTTCTAGATTGTCTACCCAAAAGCCACATTGGAAAAATTTTGCGCAAAGAGTTGCGCAAGCACACCTGAAAGGAGGAACGGCTCATGAGTTACTGGTTTGAAGATCCTACTCTAAAGGCGCTGGTTCCACTGGCCCTTTCGTCATCCATACGGGGCCTGACCACCATCTTTGGAACCCCCAAAATTTATGCCGGATTCAACGTTATTCCGCAGGGTCCGGTTATCGGGGCGTCGACCATGGATGCGCTGGCTAACCGCTGCGCAAAAAACCGCGCTTTTATTGTCACCGACGCATTCAACGAATCAAATGCAAAGCAAGTGGCGGATTTTTTGAAATCCGGCGGATTCGAAACTCAAATTTGGGCCAAAACCCTTCCGGAAGCACCTATGGAAAACGTCACGCAGTGTGCAGAGGTACTCAAGCAATTTGAACCGGACCTGATCACGGCCGTGGGCGGTGGTTCGGTGATGGATCTGTCCAAAGGGGCCTGGATTCTGTATGAACGGCCTGATTTGACGGATCTGGGGATGGTGTCTCCGCTTGACAAGCTCAATTTGCGCCAAAAAGCAATACTGGCTGCGGTTCCCACCACCGCAGGCACGGGGTCCGAATGCACCGGGGCCGCTGTCTTCCACGATACCACCGCCGATCGCAAGATCCCCATTGCCCATGGCGAGTTGGTGCCGGATGTGGCCATCCTGTCACCGGAGTTTACCCTGTCCATGCCTCTGGAGCTGACGGCCGGCACCGGGGTGGATGTCCTGGCCCATGCCATGGATGCCGCCATCGCGCCCTCGGGCAATGATTACACCGATCCGCTGGCATTGAGAGCCACTGAAATGGTTTTCAAGTGGCTGCCCAAGGCTTATAAAAATGGCCAGGACCGCGAGGCTCGCTTTCGGATGATGATGGCCGCCAATATCGCCGGCATTGCTTTTGGCATGAGTGGCTGTCATATTACGCACAGCCTGGGCCATTCCCTGGGAGCGGTGTTTCATATGCATCACGGGCTATGTGTCGGCTTTTTTATTCCCCACTCCATGCAGTTTTGCGCTAAAGTAACGGACAAGCATCTGACCCTTTGCAAGGCGTTGGATATTCCGGCGACCGATGCTCAGCAGGGGCTGGACAACCTGGTGACAAAAACCCGGCAATTTTTAACAGAGCTAAATATTCCGCTGGCGCTCAAGGATTTTGGGATCACCCGCAAAGATTTTGAAGCCAGGCTGCCGAAGCTGGCCGAGCTGGCTTACGGCGATATCAGCTGCTATCTCAGCCCGCGCCCCATCACAGTGGCACAATGTGAACAAATCATGCGCTACGCATACGATGGCAAGGACATCGATTTCTAATCAGGAGGGTAAAGCCATGAAAGGTTATCACGGCAGGTTTTTAGAAGTAGATCTCACCAACCGGACCACTCAGGATCTACCGCTTTCCGAGGATTTCTGCAAAAAATACATTGGCGGCGCCACCATGGCAGCCGCATTGATTTATGAACGGCTGGCTCCAGGCACCGATCCGCTGGCGCCGGAAAATCCAATGGTCATGGCCACCGGACCATTCACTACTTCACCGTTGCCAATGGTCAGCCGATACGCGGTGGCCGGAATTTCTCCGCTGACCGGTTTCTGGGGAGAAGCCACCAGCGGTGGAGTTTTTCCATTTCGGCTGAAAGGTGCAGGCTGGGACGGCATCATCATCACCGGCAAGGCCTCCGAGACCGTTTATCTCTACCTTGCGGGTGGAAAAGCTGAAATTCGGGATGCCGCCGCTTTGTGGGGCCAGGACACCTATGCCACCCAGCAAATGATCAAAGAAGAAACCAAAGACGACAAGCTCAGTGTGGCCTGCATCGGCGCGGCAGGAGAACAACTTATCAAATATGCTTGTATCGTCAATGACAAGGGCCGAGCCGCCGGCCGGTGCGGCCTGGGAGCGCTCATGGGCTCCAAAAACCTGAAGGCCGTGGCGGCCGGCGGCAATCTGCGACCAAAATCGGCTGACAGCGGCAAGGTCGCACAGCTTGCCAAACAGGCGGTCAAGGATATCAACGGCAACCTGGTCTCGGTGGCGTTTCGGGAATACGGAACCCTGATGTATACCGACATGGCCATGGTTCTGGGCGACGCACCGGCAAAATATTTCACCAAAAGCGTGTTTGCGGTCGATAAGGTTACCGGGCAAACCCTGCGTCAGAAATACTCGGTGGCAAATTACGCTTGCCGGGGCTGTCCGATCGGATGCGGCCGGGAGCTGAGGGATTTCAAACCGGGCCTCAACGTGGACGGGCCGGAATATGAGACCACCATGGCTTTCGGTCCCTTGTGTATGAATACGGATCTGGACTCGATTGTCGAGGCCAATCACCTTTGCAACGTCAACGGCCTTGATACCATCTCTGCAGGGGTTTCCATCGCCTATGCCTTCTATCTTTACGATCAGGGGGTACTGAGCACGGAGCAAGCGGGGATGGAGCTTAACTGGGGGGACGGACGGGCGGTTGTGGATCTGGTGAAAAAAATCGTGAACCAGGAAGGTATCGGCGTTCTGTTGTCCAGGGGGACTTTGGCCATGGCCCGGGAACTCGGTCGGGATGAAGGTGAGGCCGCCCAGGTCAAGGGGCTGGAAATGCCCATGCATGACGGAAGGGCGTTTCACGGCCAGGCACTTTCCTATGCTACCGGACCCCGGGGTGCCTGTCACCTCAAGGGGGATTATTACAATATCGATCTGGGCAACATGGTGCTGGAATATATGATCCTGCCCTCCGAACGTATGGCCTCCGAAAGCAAAGGAGAGCCTGCGGCCAAGTTTCAGAGCCTCAAGGATATGTACGATGCCTTGACACTATGCAAGTTTTCTCCAATCCAGGTGACACAGCTGTGTGAGATGTTGAATGCGCTCACGGGCTGGGACTATGACCCGGAAAAATTGCTGGCGGCCGGCGAACGGTCGGTGAACCTCAAACGGGCCATCAGCAACCGGCTGGGAGTTACCCGGCAACACGATGGACTGCCCGGAATCTGCCTGGATCCTTTGCAGGAGGGTGCCACTGCCGGCAGCCGGCCCGATATGGAAGCGATGCTCAAGGAATATTACAGCTACCGCGGCTGGGGCTGGGAGACCGGCAAGCCCTCGAAGGAAAAACTCATTGAGCTTGAACTGACCCGGGCCGCAGAAGACCTACACGGGTCATGAAAATCAGCGCGCACTTCCATGGCATACTGGCCGACTGGGTCGGGGCCCGGTCGGCCGAATTTGAACTGCCCCAGGGTGCGATTTATGAAGATCTCATCAAAGAAATCGGACGGCGGTTCCGAGAAAACATGCCCAATCAACTGTGGGACCGGCAGAAGAATACGTTTGACCGCAAAGTTTTGGGGGTTAAAGCAGATAAAACGATTCAATCCGACGAGCAGCCATTGACCGATGGAGACGTGCTGACATTTTTTCTCATGCTGGCCGGAGGATAGCGCCTTTTATAATTAGTTTAGACCCCGAACACGACTTCCAGGATTTCCAGCGGAGGTAGACCGTTCTGGATTTTTACCTCGAGTTAATCCATGCAAATCAGTGTCCAAAAGAACAAATTATTTAGGGCCGAATCATGACAGACAAAACCCAGTTTGCAAACCTAGTCGCACTCATCACCGGTGCCGGCAGTGAAACCGGCATCGGTTTTGCCGCGGTACGCACCTTTGCTAAAGGCGGTGCCAGGGTAGCCCTTACGATCTATGAATACAAAGGGCCTTCGGATCTCTATTATTAATTTTTCCGGTCAGGTTCAGCGATTGGTTTTGTGAATTTCTATGTATTTAACGATATGAGTAACAGCACTAACGCGGTACCCCTAATTAAATGCCCAGTGCCACGGCTCATATGTAATACAAAATTTATATGTTCCTTAAAGTCTAATAAAAAAAGGTAATGCTATCAAAACAATACCTGAAAGGATCAGAATATATATATTCGAAATGAAATATGGCAATACCATTAACCCAATACCGCTAAAAAGTGGGATCATAGTTTTTTGTTTTTTGCCATAAACAAAAAATCCCAAACCTATTGATCCAAATATCACTCCCCATATTAAAATCGAGGTATTATTCATTTACAATCTTTCACATTTGGGGTCTTGAATTATCTTTTTTCGGATTCAGCCGCCGAACGCAGCCACTGAAATTTCTATGGACGCCGGGTCACTGGCTTTGATGGCATCCATTTTTCCCAGGGTAATCGGTAGAATGGAGTTTATGAAATATTTTGCGGTATGCAGCTGGCCTTCATAAAAAGCGGCGTCTTTGCTTTTGGCCGCTTGCTGGAGCTGCGGGGCTGCGATGGTCGCCCGCCACAGGAGCATCCAGCCCATGCACATATCACCGACGACATCCAGAAACGGTTTGGCGAATGCAAAGGCCACTTTGACGTCCGGCGACAGGGCGGTGTTGCCCAGGTGCATGGCGACCTCTCCCAGGCGTTTTACAGCTTCATCCAGTTTTGCAGCCGGGGCTTTAAGTGTCTTGATTCCGGCGGCCTCAGCGGTGACCTTATGAATTTCATGGGAAAAATTCAGAAACACTGCGCCGCCCTTCATGCCCAGCTTACGTCCCAGAAGATCCATAGCCTGGATGCCGTTGGTTCCCTCGTAGATGGAAGCAATCTTGCAGTCCCGCAACAGCTGTTCAACGGGATACTCCCGGGTATACCCGTATCCGCCGTAAACCTGGATAGCTTCCACGCAGACGTCAAATCCACGGTCCGAACAGTAGGATTTGAATACGGGCGTGAGAAGATCGATCAGGCCCTGGTAATGCGCCTTTTCTTCTTCACTATCCGAACAGACCTGTTTGTCGAACATCCAGGCAATATAGTATGCCAGGCTGCGCATACCCTCCACATGGCTTTTCATCCACATCAGCATGCGGCGCACATCCGGGTGCCGGATAATCGGAACCTGGGGGGCATTCGCGTCGGCGATTTGGGTCAGATCTTTTCCCTGTAACCGTTCCCGGGCATAGCTCAGCGCATACATGTAGGCCGCAGATCCGCACATCATCCCGATAATCCCCACCGCCAGGCGTGCGGCGTTCATCATATAAAACATCACCCGCATGCCCTTGTTTTCTTCTCCCAGCAAAAGCCCGCGACATTGGCCCTTGCTGCCCAAGGCCATGGCACACGTCGCACTACCGTGAATACCCATTTTTTCCTCGATACCGGTGCAGACAATGTCGTTGGGTTCTGCCAGACTGCCGTCGTCGTTGACCCAGATCTTTGGGACGATAAACAGCGAGATCCCGCGGGTTCCCTTGGGAGCCCCTTCAATGCGGGCCAGCACCGGGTGAATGATGTTTTCAGCCAGGTCATGGTCACCACCGGTGATAAAAATTTTGTTTCCCGTCAGGCTGTAGGTCCCATCCGGATTTTTCACGGCGGTGGTGGTTAACGCCCCCACGTCTGATCCTGCCTGGGGCTCGGTCAACTGCATGGTGCCGCTCCATTGGCCGGTGTACATCTTCTTCAAAAATATCTGTTTCTGCTTTTCAGTACCGAAATATTCAATCAGCTCTCCGGCGGCATGCCCCACAAAGGCATACAGGGTGCAGGCGTAATTAGCACCGCTTAAATACTCGGAAGCAGCCTGGGCAATACTGCGCGGCAATCCCTGTCCACCGAGTTCGGGATCGGCAATCATTGCCGTCCACTCGCCTTCGCGCATCAGTTGGTAGGGTCGGTGAAAACATTGTGGGACCTTCACCTCCCCGTTTTCAAAAGTCGCCCCGTTGCGGTCCCCTTCAGCGAGGGTCGGCAATATCTCTTTGACGGCCAGGTTACGCGCTTCATTAATAATCAGGTCAAAGGTTTTGCGATTAAAATCCGCATACTTCTCATGGCTGGTGAATTCATCGACTTTAAATTGCTCATAAAGAACAAAATCAATATCTCTTCGATCTGAAATTACCTGGACCATGATCTTTTCCTCTTTTTACAGAAAAAGTTTGAGCCCGTCGGCCCTTTATTTCAAAAGAATTTGCACCCGTTTACAGGTTGCGGGTTATCTATATTTGTTTTTCTGCCGATAAAGGTTCGGGTTAGGCCTCAACCCTGAACCTCTGAACCCCAAACCCCTGAACGGTCAGCCTATTTCTTCTTCCATTGCGCGGCACGCTTTTCCATCATGGCGGTGATGCCTTCATGAAAATCCTGGGTCCGCAGCAGGATACTGTTCAGGTTGGCCTCCATGTCCAGCTGGGTCATCAGGTCAACGCTTTCACCGCGTTTGATAATTTTTTTAGCCGCTCCCACGGCCAGCGGTGCTGTGCTGCAAATGTCGTGGGCCAGAGCTTCAGCTTGGGCTGCAAGCTCTGCTTCCGGGTACAGGTAATTGACCAGCCCCCAGTCGAGTGCTTGCCGGGCGCTGTAGTTGCGTGCGGTCATGAAAACTTCCATGGCCCGATAAGATCCCAAAACCCGTGACAGCCTTGAGGTGCCGCCCAGATCGGCAATGGCACCCAGCTTCAGCTCCGGCAGTCCCCAAAGGCAATCGTCGGCCATCAACAAAATATCACAGGCCAGGGCGATCTCGACGCCCAGGCCTAACGCCCGGCCGTGCATAGTACAGATGATGGGAATTTCAACGGCTTCCAGGCGATTTAAATACTGCTGGAATTTATAGATCAGCGCCCGCAATGGCGCACCGCCGGCTCCGGCGTCCCCGATATACGGCAAAACGGCTCCCCCAAGGGAATTAAAATCGACGCCGGCAGAAAAAACAGTCCCCCGTCCTCGCAGTATAATTGCCCGGATTTCAGGATCGGCCGCCTGGTCTTCGGCCATCTCGCAGATGCCAGTTAACATTTCAACCGTAATCGCATTTCTTTTTTCAGGACGGTTTAAGGTAATGGTGTAAATGCTGCCTTTTTTTTCGCCCGCTAAATAATTTTCTGTCATAGGAACCTCACCGTCATGGCTCAAAGAAAAAGGCGGAGCGTACGGGCCTAAGCCTCAGATCGCACGGTCAATGATGGTTTATTTTAAATTTCGAACCTTGCGCCTTATGCCTTTAACCTTTTACCTAAATTATGATCT
>JAJRVC010000101.1 GCA_024277475.1 Deltaproteobacteria bacterium | reverse complement strand
CCTTGAATATATTATTGAAATCAATTTCACCGTCGCCAAAAAAGAGGTGCTGGTGCGCCTGTTTTTTCATATCTTCAATGTGGATATTTTTGATATCATCGCTAAACATACGAATGCAGTCTCCCGCCGGAATTTTTTCGGTCAAAAAAGCGTGGCCGATATCCAGGGTCAGGCAAAATAACTCGTGATCTACCTTTTGCTGCAATTCTTGAAACTGTGAAAGATTTTCTATAAACATGCCGGGTTCCGGTTCGAAGGCCAGGGGCATCGCAAATTTTTCAGCATAACCGGCAAGCTCCCGGCACCCTGAAATCAGCCATTCCCAGGCGCTTCGATCATTTACGGTATCCTGCTCTTTTCCGGACCAGAACGATAGCGCTTCGGCGTTAAGGCGGCCTGCAATTTCCAGTGCTTTTTTCAGGAAATTCAAGCGAATTTTTCTTCCTTTGGCATCACTGGAGATCAGCGTCGGTTCATGTTTATGCCGGGGGTTGAGTAAAAACCGGGCTCCTGTCTCAATGACACAGGATAGCGAATATTGATTGAGACTCTTTTCCACAAGATCGAGCTCGGTGTCCAAATCAGGATTCCAGGGGTTCAATATGTAATTATCCAGGGTAATCGCCACACCTTCATAACCCAGGCTGGAAATTACTTCCAAGGCTGATTCTATTGAATGGCAGTTAAAACCATTGGTATTATAGCCCAGACGGAACATAATTGTAACCGTTCACAGGTTCAGGGTTGAGGACACGGAAGGCATTTGTTTGTGCCGGCAGCGAGGCCTGTAATTTATCGAAGGCTGCAAACAAATATTGCGTCTATGTATCATTTATTGTAATTATAGCAATCAAAAAAAACTATTCTAATATTCAACCTGGGAGGGAGACTGACTATTATGCCATACGGATATACCGGGAAAACACTGCATGTTGATTTGTCAAACCGTAAAATAGACGTCGAAGATAATGACGAAACTTTTTACCGCCGTTACTTAGGCGGACGTGGTGTCGGGTACCGCTATTTGTTGAAGCAGGTTCCCGCTGGAACGGATCCTTTCGCACCGGAAAATATTCTGGTTCTGGCCACCGGCGTCATGACCGGGTCTCCGCTGGCTGCCTCCTGTCGCTTTGCCGCTGTGGGCAAATCGCCGTTGACCGGGGCGGCAGGGGAGTCGGAAGCGGCCGGGTTTTTCGGACCGGAACTCAAAAAGGCCGGATTTGATACCATTGTCTTTCAAGGAAAGTCTGAGAAACCGGTTTATCTGTGGGTCAACGATGGTAAGGCAGAGCTGAAAGATGCCACCGAACTGGCAGCCCTGGGAGCCCGGGCGGTAGAAGATGCCATCCGCGATGAGATGGGAAGCCGGAAAATAAGGGTTGCTCAGACCGGTCTTGCCGGGATGAACGGCGTTCTTTACGCCAACATCACCAATAATTTGAGCAACTTCAACGGGCGCAACGGCATGGGAGCGCTGATGGGATCTAAAAATGTCCGCGCGGTCGCAGCGTTGGGAACACAAAAACTTGAATTTGCTGATTCTGACTATTTACGCCGCACAGCCAAAGAGTTTGCCAAGACTTTCCGCAAAAATCCGGCCGGTGAGGCCCTGCATGCATATGGGACCACCGCTTTTCCTGAAATTCTGTCGGCCGGAGGGGCTCTTCCCGTCAACAACTTCCGCCGCAGTGCGCTGGCCGAGGCCGCCATGATCGGCGGCGACACTTACAACGAGGTGCTTTTGGACAAGCGCAAAGGATGCTATCGATGCCCGATTCAATGCAAACGCGGAGTCGCACTGGATGACCCCAAATACGGTATTGATTCACGCTATGGAGGACCCGAATATGAGACCATCGCGGCGCTGGGGAGCAACCTCAACATCACGAATCTGAAGGCTATCGCCAAAGGCAACGAGATCTGCAACCGTTACTGCATGGATACCATCTCTGCCGGTATGACGATTGCCTTTGCCTGCGAGTGTTATGAAGAGGGTATTATAACGAAATCGGATACCGGGGGGCTGGAATTGAAATTCGGTGATGCCGACCTCATGTTACAATTGCTGGAAATGATAGCGCATCGCGAAGGCTTTGGCGATGATCTGGCCGAGGGCTCTGCCCGACTGGCTGCAAAATGGGGTGTCGTTGACAAACCGCTGCATTTGTCGGTCAAGGGTATGGAGCCGGCCATGCACGATCCGCGCGTAAAAGTCGGTGTCGGGCTCGGTTATGCCGTTTGCACTTACGGTGCGGACCACATGAATGCCGCCCATGATCCGGCGTTTGTGGACCCGCAATCCTTCTCATTTAACTCTGCTAAACCTCTGGGCATATACGAACCGGTGTCTTCCACCGAAATCAGTGCGGCAAAGATCCGTAACACCATCATACTGGAGAGGTTCTGGAAAGTTCTTGATGCGCTTGGGTTATGCGTCTTCGGGTATGCGCCTCGCAGTGTCATGCCTGTGAATCAGATGGTCCGATGTGTCAATGCCGTCACCGGCTGGGATACAAGTCTGCTGGAATTGATGAATGCCGGCGAGCGCAGCGTTGCAATGGCCCGCGTATTCAACAGCCGGGAAGGTTTTACCATCAAAGACGACAAACTGCCTAAAAGGCTGTTTGACCCAAAGCCCGATGGGCCCAATGCCGGAGAGCAAATCTTTACTGAAGACAAGTTTAATGACGCCGTGAAGCAGTATTACGAAATCCTCGGCCTTGATCCCGCCAGCGGCCGACCATCGCAGGGCAAATTGCTGGAGCTGGGACTTGAGTGGGTCGAAGAGCTGTAGTGTACCCGGACAAGCTTAGCCGGTCGCGGCGCAGCCGTGGTCCCGCTCGCGGGGTTGTAGCGAAGCGTAAATTCCGTAATGTGGCCGCAAAAAGGCACAAAAACCACAAAAATGAAATTTCACACTTAATAATTTCAATAGGTTATTAGATCAAAATTTTAAAATTTTGACTTTTTACGAGATTGTCATTCCTTAAATAGGCAATATTCAATCAATTCGCTAAATCTTTTTAAAACAGACAGAATACATTCATTCAACGTTCGACGTTCGATGTTCAATGTTCGACGTTCATCAGTTTCTTACAATATGTTGTCAGATAAAGCCCGATAAGGGCCTAAAATGGGTTCGGTTTATCCCCGTTTTTGTTTTTGTCCAATAAATTTGAAAATTCCATACTCCAGTATTCTACTGAGCACAGGATATAATAGTTCTTTTCTTTCAGTCCACAACTTACGGTGGTACTCGGGGTTTCCCAAAATGTAAAATATTCTAAATACCCTAAACTGAGGGCTATCCCCCATTTGTTGCGATCAGATTTAAATGCGTCATTTTTCCAATGGGTAATTTCCTTGTTGGGCGGCCCGTATTTTTTAATCAGTTCCTCTTTAAAGCGAGTGTAAGTTTTTATAAACCGTTCGGAATTTAAATAATTTTCATCCAACTGGTAAGATGCCCCTATTAATTTATTTTGGGCGAATAAATAAAGTAGCTCAACATTTTTATCTAAAATTTGAGTTTTGTACTTAATTATAGTCTCATTTTTTTCAATTGGAGCCATTGTTTCCGAGGCGATGACTTCTTCCGGGGTCATTCCCCATCTTGTATACCTGAAGTTATAGGTATCCCCCCAACTTAATTTTACCTGGGCTACCATGCTTACTATAAAAAAAAGCACTAAGAATTTTTTAAACATTACAATCCTCCTTTGAAATTTCAGATTTTTTCCCCTCAGGCGCCGAGGCTGAGTAAACTCTATCTTGTCATATTTATCTTTGTTTCAGCATACCCATTGTTTGGATTGCCTGCGAACCGGTCAACCTGTGTATAATGCATCGTAGCAAAATTCGTGCAAAAAAATAAGGTTTTTATAGCACTAAAAAAATATTCTTTAAAATCAAGTGGTTATTGCTAAAATCCTGAAGCCATAGAAATTCAAGTGTGCAATAAAGGTTATACTATTAGGAAGATAAATACTTATAAACCGTTCGCAGGTTCAGCGTTCGACGTTCAGGGTCAAGGACAAAGAAGACCAGGAGTGCGCCTGACTGAGATTTTTGCGACCGGTCGGATTCAGGGCACCAGTTCTGGGGCTGGGTGTCCGTATGGGACCCGATAAGTACACCCCGGCCCGGATTTGCAGGTAGACCGAAGAAAATGTCCCCGCCATCCATGGATGCCTTGAGGCCGGCTTCACCTATCCGATCAAGGAGCCATTGGCACGCTTCCATATCCTTTACAGAAAAATAGTTCCATGCTATAGGGAACTACAAGTTTAGCGCCTTTCGATTCAACTGTAGAGGGTTCAGGCATGTGGAACATGCGGTTCTGTGTAAATTTGCAGTCAGCTTTCCAGGGGAGATGAATTTATGAAGCTGGAAGAGATCCATCAAATTGCGGTTCTTGGAGCGGGGCTTATGGGGCATGGAATTGCCCAATGCTTTATCGCAGGCGGGTATCCTGTGATGTTGTATGACATTCAGCAATCCGTTCTGAACAGCGCGGAGGCTCACATCAAAAACAGCCTGGAGCAATTCAGGGAGGCCGATCTTATCGAAAGCAGGGATATTGGTCCGGCGCTTGACCGCCTGACCTGTACGGTGGACCTGAGACTGGCGGTGGAGGGAGCCGATTTCATTACTGAGGCTATTCCCGAGGACCTGGCTCTTAAGCAGGATATCTTCCAGAGAGTCGAGGGCCTTTGCGGGCAAGAGGCGATCCTGGCAAGTAATACCTCGTCTCTGACCCTTAAAGACATCGGTGCGACAGTTAAAAATAAGCAACGATTGGTGACGACTCACTGGTTCAATCCTCCCCAACTCGTCCCAACCGTAGAGGTCGTCAGGGGTGAGGAGACGACCGATGATACGTTAAAGGCCGCCTATGACCTGTTGCTGAAGATCCGAAAAGTACCGGTTAGAATAAATCGGGAACTTCCTGGATTTTTGGTGAACAGGATTCAGATTGCCCTGGTTAGAGAGGTGCTCGATCTTTTTGAAAAAGGGATCGCCAGCGCCGAGGACATCGACAAGGCGATTAAAGGCAGCATCGGATTTCGTCTGGCCGGCATCGGTCCATTGAGAACCATGGATCTGGGAGGCCTTCAGCTATGGTCAAAGGTCATGGAGAATCTGCTGCCCAAAATCCATAGTTCAATCGCGCCGTCCGAGGCCTTAAAAGCGATCGTCTCCCGGGGACACGATGGGATAAAGAGCGGCAAAGGGTTTTATGATTACAGCGCCGGCGGGCCTGAAGCAGAGGTTGGAGAGGCCCTTCGAAAGCGTGACCGGGAATTCCTGCAACGTCTGAAAAATCTCTATAAAGAATGATTTGCAATAGTCTGGCGAGTATCTTAATATGGCGGAGTCGAAATATGACAAGTTATGATTTACATAACGCCTGAACCTATTCTGATTTGAGGCGAGACAAAAAAAGCGGCCCAAGAAGGCATCCGGCGGCCATGGTCAGGAAACCCATGGCCCATGCAAATTGGTTGCCTCCGAAGAAATCGAGCACGACCCCGACGGTCAGGGGACCGAGAAAGGCCGCACCGAAGCCGATCGTGGAGTGAACGGCCAGGGTTGCCCCTCTGAAACCTGTCGGTGCTGCAGCCACAACGCCGGCGGTCAGGGATGCGGAATCAGCGGTGACGGTTATTCCGTAAAAAAACGCCAGAACGGTTACCAGGAAATAAGGCAAAGGTGTCGTAAAACCCAGGACTGATCCAAGCGCCGCCGAGCCGATCATCACAACCGTTATTACTTTTCGGCGGCCGAGTTTGCGGGATAATTCATTGCCTCCGATGCTGGCCGGAAGCCCGATCAGGTTGATCAGAAAGGCGACCCGGGTTGGGCTCCAGGTAAAAGCGCCGGATGGCTGCATCTGCATGCTGAATGCCAGGAAAGCCACAATCCAGGAGCGCATCGAAAAAAGCTCCCACATGTGGGCGGCGTAACCGAGGACATAAGCCATTGACGGGCGGGATTTGAAGACGACTTTGAAATCCGCAAGCAGCGTCTGTCCTTTTGAGGCGCGTATTTTTCCGGGAGGAACATACAAAAAGACGATGATCAGAGCGATTGCAGCTCCGGTCGCCGAGGCGGCAAAGGCCCAACGCCACCCGGCCAGCGCATTGATCTCTCCGGCCAGAAGGTATGACAGGCTGGCACCGATGCTGAAACTTGCAGTGTAAAACGAGACGAACCGTGACTGGAGCGTTCCCTCCGTATGGTCACTGACAACCTTGAGCCCGGGCATGTAGATGCCGGCCAGGCTGATACCTGATAGAAACCGCAGTGCCAGCGCCGACCAAAATCCGCGGGCCAGCAGCGCAAAGGCGAGAGCTGTCAGGGCACCGAGCAGGGCTCCTATTCCCATAATTTTGCGGGCATCCATTCTGTCTGTGATGCCGGCCAGCACCGGCACCAGAATCATATAGCCGGCATAGTAGGCTGCGCTGATCCAGCCCGCCTCGGTATGGCTTAAACGCCATTCGGTCAGAAATGTCGGTAACAGGGCGGGAAAAACTGCTATCGACGCCAGGCCGAATATTTCCGCCAGACAGACAAGTAGTGTCAGCCGGTAAGGAGAGGTTTTGCTCATGGAACTAACTTACACGAGGCGATCCAATATGGCAACAGCGGAAGGAGTCAGTCATGATCGTTAAGCAATTAACCGTATTAACCGGAAATTCAGCTTTACACCTGAGAAGGGTAATATCTCTGTTGAGCGACGAGAGGGTTGATATTCGCGCTCATTGCCTGGTAGACAATGGTGACGGCTATTGCAAATTAAGGATGATCGTATCCGAACCGGATAAAGCGATTAATATTTTGCAGGATAACAATTTTGCTGTGGTCGTCAACGATGTCGTCACGGTTGAAACCAACGACAAACCGGGCGGTTTAAGCAGAATGCTTAAAATGTTGGAAGGAGGAGATATCCGGATAGAATATACGTATACTGCCGCCAGTGCATTGCCCGGGACTGCGGTAATGGTTTTTCGTTTTTCAGATAATTCGGGGGCCGTCAGCCTGTTGGAGAGAAACGGACTGATTGACAGGTTATAGGTTCAGGATAATCATTTAAGTGCGGCTGGAAAGCCGCTGCGACAGGAATAATATCAATCCAATTACTGTGCAGATGCGCTGGCCAGAAATTGATTGGTAAATTGCCGGTTGTCTTCAGGAGTTATTTCATCCGGGAGTCTTTTCATTGCTAAAGATATGGTTTTATCTACCAGATCTGAATGAAATGCTTTTTTGGCGTCAAGAAGCTGGTTTTCAATTTTTTTGGTGGTATTCGCAAGTAGAATTCTGCTTTCATGTTGCGCATCTTCAATAAGCTTCTGTTTTTTTGTTTCACCTTCCTCGATGATTCGCTCTTTTATTCTGAGGAATCGCTTTTCGCTTTCAGCCAGCATTTCAGAGGTTTCTTGAATGTTTTTGTTTATCGCTTCTTTTTTTTCCTCTATCATTTCAATTTCCCGGGCCACCTCTTCCCTGCGGCTCAGCAGGAAATCCTTTATCGGTGTTCTGGCATATTTTACAACGATAAAGACGATAATGCCGAAATTCAACCACCGCATCACCAGATCGAATATCGGCCGCCAGTTGCCGGAATTGTCAGCGGCCGCAGCCTCAGTGCCCAGCAAGTGAATACCTATAACTACGGCGAATAGAAAACAGCAAATCCCGGCTAATTTTTTGACCCCTTTCATGGATTCAACCTCCGATTCAGCACTTTTTCAATAACACTTATCACCAGGGTCTCAGATTCTTTTTGAATATATTTTTTGGCTTCTAAGACCTGCCCGGCGACTTTCTTGTGTGCTTTATCTCTGGCTGCGTCGATTTCTTTCCGGGTGGAAGCAAATATTTCTTCAGCCTGCCGGCTGCCGGCTTCTTCAAGCTTTTTCTTTTGCATATATGCTTCCATTTTAACGGCGGCTTCCTGCTCTTCAATCTGATTGGTAAGCGATTCGAATTTTTTTCCGGCCGCGACAATATCCTGCCGTATATGTTCGATATGGCTTTGCCTTTCAGCCATCACATTTCGCAAAGGACGAAACATGATCCGATTGATGACAAACAAAAATATCAGAAAACCGATCAACTGAACAACCAGGGTTTCATTAATACTGACCAATGCAATGTTACTAACTATTTCCATGGAACGCTATCCAGATTCCCAATTGACTATTCGACTAATTATCTATTCGGCTGAATTTGACTGAATCAGACGACAAACAACAGCAGCAACGCGATGACCAGGGAATAGATTCCGGTAGACTCCGAAACCGCCTGCCCGACCAGCATGGTTCGGGTTAACAGGCCGGCCTCCTTAGGATTGCTGCCGATGGCCTCACACGCTTTCGCAGCCGCCATCCCTTCACCGACACCGGGTCCGATGGCCCCAAGCCCCATAGAAAGACCGGCACCTAAGAATGCTGCTGCCTTAACAAGATCTGCACCTTCAATTGCCATTTTTTATCCTCCTGATTGTTAATTTATTTATATTTTACCTTATAATTATATGACAAAGATCAGCACCAGGGCGATCACCATTGAATAAATTGCTGTTGATTCCGCAACCGCCATACCAACCAGCATGGTTCGGGTTAATTCTCCGGCAAAAGATGCGTTGCGCGCGACCCATTTTACACCGCCGCTGGACGCAATTCCCTCACCAATTCCAGGCCCGATAGCCCCAATGCCCATACAAAGCCCCGCTCCTACCAACGCCATGGCCGGTGCGATGGCCTGAGTGGCTTCAAACTGTTTAAAAACAAGTATAAATGCAATCAATAGGCCAAGGATCGCCGGTGTCTGGGTAATCGCTTGTCCCAAAAGCATAATATTGGTCACCGGGGTGGCTGATGAAGGCTGGCGTGCAATTCCCTCACAACTGGCTTTGGCGACGATACCACCCCCAATACCTGATCCAATAGCGGCAAGCCCGGATGCGAGTCCTGCCCCCAGGACGGCAGCCCATGTGGGATTTGCCGGGCTCGATGAGAAGTCCGAAAAAATTAAAATAAACGCGGTTACCAGCGCAAAGATGGACGGTGTCTGGCATACGGCCGAACCGATCAGCATATTCGTAGTTAACTTCCCGCTCATGGCAGGCTGACGAGCCATACCTTTGCAGGCCTCTCCCGCCGGCAATCCTGATCCGACGCCGGATCCGATCGCTCCGAATCCCATGGCCAGTCCTGCTGCCAGCAACGCGGATACGGTGGCGTACGAGGTGGCCTTGAAATTAGAAAACAAAAGGATCATGGCCACGACCAGTGCAAAGACTGATGCCGATTCGGCAATGGCCTGGCCTACCAACATCGATTTAAAAATACTACCGGAGTTGCGGGGATCTCTGGCAAGGGCGGCATTGGCCTCAGCGGCGGTATAGCCTTCTCCGATGGCAGCTCCGATAGCGCCTAGCCCCATGGCAAGGCCGCCACCGGTGAAGGCCGCTACATTTATCCATGTTTGCAAATCAAATGTCATCAATTATTTTACCTGTACTGAAATATAAACGAGGGTAAGCATCGTAAACACAAATGCTTGAATAGCACCGACAAACAGACCGAAAAAGGCATTAAGAAAGGGAGGCAGAATGATGCTGTATGTCAGGTAAGACACCACCAGTATGATGATGGAGCCCCCCATGATATTGCCGAAAAGGCGAAAGGAAATGGAAACAACCTTTGCCAGTTCACCGATCACATTTAACGGCATCATGAAAAATATCGGCTGGAAATACTCCTTGCAATACCCTTTAAAACCCTTGGCCTTTATGCCGGCGAGATGCGCAAGAACAAATCCCATGATCCCGAGACTCAGCGGGGTGTTGAGATCTTTTGTGGGTTCCTCGAGATGGGGAATGATTCCGATCCAATTCGAAAGAAGCAGAAACATGAACAGCGCACAGATAAGAGGGGCATATGTCTTTGATTTTTCACTGCCCAATGCATCTTCGGTCAATTCATAAAGCTGTGATACAATCAATTCTCCTGCCACCTGCATGGGTTTTGGCAATAGATGCCTTTTGCGGGCGGTAAAAAAACCGAACACGGCAAGCAGTATAAATACAATCCATGTCATTGCAATGACTTCAAGATTGAGTGTAATGTTGTGACCCAATAAAGGGATGATCAACTGATGTATTTTACCAAGCTCTTCCATAACCTTTTCACTCTTGTCCGCCGTTGCCGGGCCTTCCGGACCCGGGCATCTACTTCATGCGGCCCTTAAATCTGTTTGCTCCGGATTGCGAATAACGTCTGGACGATGTGATCAGCCATAATAATAATCTGCACCATGAAAATTCCACCAATTACGGCAAATAAATTATATTTAGCAGATTTAATAGCCATTATAAGCGGTATCGCCATTAGTGCAAACCTGAAAAATATCGAACCCAAGGAGAAAAAAAAGGATTTCCCCCGGGATTTGCCGGCTTTCAGCGGAATGGCTTCACCCATTAAAACGAAATTGATGATGCTGAAAAATGTGCCCAGAATCAATCCCTTGCCAACAGTATTCTGATCTATCGACATAAATACCAGCCCGACAAAAATTGCAGCCAGCATGGCCCGGGAACAGTATTTTTTCTGGGTCTCCCTGATAGCTTCCATACGTGTTACTTCGAGTCTTTATTGTCCTTGGAGGTCGTATTTATCGTTCCCGCAATCTGGCGATAAACCGTAAAACCGCCGCCGATCACACCGAGCAGGGTGAAAATAGTAACAAAAATGCCTTTCGTTCCAATCCATTTGTCCAGGTACAGCCCGACGAAAAAGCAAAAAACGATACAGCCGGCCATTGTCAGCCCGATCTGCATTACAATTGAAAGGTTTTCTGCCCAGGCCTGGTTTTTTTTATAGTTAAAAAGCATACTTTTGACTCGGGCTGCTGCTGCAGAACCAATCTTAAAAAATTCATGTAAACAGGTTTCATAGCAAATAGTATTTGAAAATGTCAATAACATATTTAAAAAAAAATTAAAAATATAGATTCAACATTTTAACCATAATATTGAACAGCCAAACGGAGACATGCCTTCAATTTAACAGGTTGCTGATTAATTCGAGGGCTTTGTCATGGCTGAGTCTGCTCATATTCAGCACTAAATGATAGAGGTCTGGATTGTCATAGTCCGTTTTATCTAATTTTTTGTAAAGATTTAAACGACGCTTGTCTTCGTTTTTAACTGTTTGGGTTGCGCGACCCAGTGACAGGTCATAACTTTTCTGCATGAATTTCACCCGGTTTTCGAATGTGTCGATAACCAGTATATGGTAGGCATCCGGGTGGTCGTTTAAGATGTATTGGCTTCCGCGGCCCAGTATGACCACATCCCCGTCGTCGGCCATCTGGGCGATAATCAGAACGAGATAATCCAGATATATTTCTTCGTCGATATATCCGCGCTCATCCTTTAAGATACGGTCCACCAGCGGTTTTGATACCGCTTTTGAAATAAATTTTGCAAACTTGCCGCCGGCTTCCTTTTCCACCGTTTCTACAAAATGGGTTGAGACATTGGCCATTTCCGCGACCATTTTAATGACTTCCGTATCGGCAAAGGTATAGCCGAATTTTTCTGAGACCATTTTTCCAAGGGTGATCCCTCCGGCCCCGAATTGTCTTGAGATGGTGATTACCGCCATCGCATCCTCCTGGTCAAATAAGTGTATTTAAATTTTTCCGTCGTCGAATCGAAACCTGCCTGACGCTGCCCGGTCTTGCTTATGTTTTAGCGGGCGGTATTAACAGGGTTGGATAGATGGACTCTTCAGCAATTTTTTGCGGCGTGCTCCCGATGAATTTTTCAATCCAGGCCGACTTTGCGGAAGAACCCAAAACAATCATAGTTGCCTGGCAATCCCTGGCGGCCTTTTCGATCTCTTCATCCGGATCGCCAATATATACATGGGCTTTGGCATCGATTCCTTCGGTCTCTAAAATGGAGCATATATCTTCAAGTTTTTTCCGCGTCTCTTTGCGGGTTTTTTGAATTTCCATGGCCGAGGTGCCTTTTAAATCCTTTTCGCTGGCAACATGCACAACACTGATTTCACCGACCACATCTTTCATGGGCCTCAAATATTCTACCGCCCTTAGGCTGGCGGGGGACCAGTCAATTGCCAGCAGCGGTCTTTCAAACGGCTTTTCAACTGAAATTGCGGTCTCCGACAGATGTTTGTATACCAGCACCGGTGTGGCCGCCCGGCGAAGTAATTCGGTCACATCCGAGCCTGAATATAAATTCTCGAGCACACCTTTATGTGAGCGCCCAATGACAATCAGATCGATTTCTTCCTCTTGCGCGGCTTTTATGACTTCAGGGACCAGGCTGCCGACCACGATATAAACGCCGACCTCAAAGCCCTGCTCAAACAGGTTTTCTGACCAGTCAATAAAGCGGATATTGGCTGCTTCCCGCAATCGAATTTCTTCATCCTTGCGATACCCCACCCGGCTCATGGCAAACTGGTCCCGTTCGATGACATTCACAAAAACTACATGGTTCAGAGATGCCTTTCGCAGGCTCAGCAGTGACTTTAGCGCATTAAAGCCTAATTCTTCAAACTTTGTCACGAAAAGAAGTTTTTTTATGTTCATAATACTGTCGATTTTTCGTTTAGTATAGTTAAAAAAATCAGTTCAGTTCAGAAAGTTTTCAATCGTTTCAGCCAATTCATCGGGTTCCACCGGTTTTTCTAAATAAATTTCGGGTTCCGGCACCTCCTTGCCGCCAAATTCGGTCAGTGCCTTCTGGGACCTCAGAAATGTCTTTTTAGCTATTCCTGAGAGGATAATAACCTTGATATCCTTCAAAGATTTGTTGGTTTTTAATTCACGGTACAACCTGATTCCGCTTTGCCGCGGCATGAGAATGTCAAGTATGATCAAGTCGGGTTTCTGTTCTTTGATCATCTTAAGACCTTCTTCGCCGTTGGCTGCTTCCAGTGGTGTGTACCCGTGTTCCTCCAGAACCGTTACACTGAACAATCTGACATCAGGATCATCATCCACAACGAGCACTTTTTTGCTCATGATATATCCTCCTCGGGAAAAAGTTAAAGGATTAAATATTGATGTGGCCGCAAAAAGGCACAAAAAACACAAGAATATAATTTAACACTTAATAATTACAATAGATTATAAGATAAAAGTTCAATCTAACATCGGAATCCTGGTCCTCTGGACCCGGGTATCTACGAATTTTGATTTTTTACGAGATTGTCAACTTTGAACCTCGCAAGAACTATTTGTAAGGGAGCTGAAACGTAAACGTGGTTCCCTTGCCCAACTGGGAATTCACCCTGATAGTCCCGCCGTGTTCTTCGATAAGTTTGCGGGTGACCATCAGACCGAGTCCGGTGCCACGATGGCCTTTGGTGCTGAAAAACGAGGTGAAGAGTTTTTTTACAACGTCTTTGTCCATGCCGGTGCCGTTATCACTGACTTCAAATTTTATGATATTCCCCTCTTCTTTGGTTGTTTTAAGCTCCACCCGCCAGCTTTTGTTGGTGTTTTCATCAAACAGGCAGGCATCGAGGGCATTGGACATGAGATTTAACAAGCACTCATTAATCGTGTCCGGATCCATTGAAACTTCTCCAATGGAATCATCTAACTCCCTTATAATTTCAATCTTGTTTTCACGGGCTTCATTCTGCAGCAACACACAGACATCACTGGCTATTTCGTTCGGCCTGCAGACTTCATATTCCGGCTCGCGCTCTTTGGAATAGGACAGCAGATCCATCACCAGGTTCGAGGTCCGGCCGACGTTCCTTTTTATCATTTCCCAGCCTTTTTTAAGCTTTTCGGTATCGTTTTTGTTGATTCCGATGTCGACCAGGTAGGTGCCTCCCTTGAGTCCGTGCAGGATATTTTTTATCCCATGAGCCAGACCTGCTATGGTTTGTCCAATGGCGGCCAGTCTCTCGGAGTGGACCAGTTCCTTTTCCAACCGCTTTATTTCTCTCAAATCCTGGAAAAAGGCAACCGTGCCGATTTCTTCGTCTTTTTCCTGTAAAACCGTTCCCGAAAATCTGACGGGGATCGTTTGACCGTCTTTAGATGTTATCGTGGTTTCAATCCAAGGGAAATCCCTTGTTTCATCATTTCCGCTGATCGTATCGCGAAACCTGGTAACGATCCCTGCCGGATATAATTCGGTGACAGACATCTTATAAATCACTTCGGTTTGACTGTAACCGAAAATGCTCTCGGCACCGGGGTTGAAAATTACGATTTTTAAATCCCTGTCGGTAGCCACAATTCCGTCGTTTGAGCTCCGGATGAGCTTGATTTGAAAATTGGTTTGTCTTCTTAATTCCCTGGTTGCAAACTCAATTTTTTTTTCAAGATCGGTGGTATATTCCTTTAGCTGTCGCTTGATATCCAGCTTTTCCTTGGCTCTTTTGAGTGCTATGGAAAGGGCGTCATCCCTGACAGGTTTGTTGATGAAATCAGAAGCGCCGTATTTAAGGGCTTCAATGGTATTGTCAATATCGCCGTGGCCGGTGATGATGATTACTTCCGTATTAGGGTCAAGCCTTTTTATTTTTTCTAAAACTTCAATGCCGTCCATCCCCGGCATCTTAATATCGGTAATAACTATTTGCGGTTTATCCTTTGCGAATGCCTCCAGGCCCTCGGCGCCGCTAAGCGCCGGGATGACTTGATATCCGTCTGCCTTCAGCGATATCCCGAGAACTCTTACGATATCCGGTTCGTCATCAATGAGTAATATTTTATCCATGTTCAAGCGTTCAGGGTTCAGGGTTCTGGGTTCTGGGTTCAGGGTTCAGGGTTCTGGGTTCAGAGTTCAGGGTTCAGGGTTCAGGGTTCAGGGTTCAGGGTTCTGGGTTCAGGGTTCTGGGTTCTGGGTTCAGGGTTCAGGGTTCAGGGTTCTGGGTTCTGAGTTCTGGATTCAAGGGTCAGAGAGGGATCGTTGCGCTCTGTCTTATGTTTTTTTGCTTTGTACATCATGCGCTGAGCCCTATGCCCCATTCTCTAAGCCCTGACGGCCGGAAACATTAGTTTAAACGTCGTACCCCTGCCTGTTTCGCTGTCGATTTCAATGCTTCCGCCATAATCCTTGACGATACCATAGCTGATGCTGACACCCAATCCGGTGCCCTTGCCGACTTTTTTGGTTGTAAAAAAGGGCTCAAAAATTTTATTTTTAACCTCCTCCGACATGCCGGTACCGGTATCCGTAACATGTACCATGACCTGATCGTTTTCAACAAACGATTTTATGGAAAGCCGCATTGGTGAATTCAGCGGACCGGGCCGGCTGCTTTTTTCATCCATGGCATCGATGGCATTTGAGACCAGGTTGATAAAAACCTGTTCCAACCGGTTGTGTTCCGCTGTGATATCCGGAATATCGGGATCGAGATCAAGCGTCACATCAATGTTGTGCACTTTGAGTTGATGACCGAGAACTTTGAAGACATCCTTGATAGGGTCATTGATATTCACCTTGCTGTGCACCAATTCTGATTGCCGGGCAAAATCTCGGACGTGTTTGATGACGCCCGCAGCACGTTCGACATTAGCGACAATATCATTGGCCATGGTCTTTAAATCTTGATCTTCAATCGGCTGCCCCCTTTTTAACATTTTCAGAAAAAAGTCGGCGCATACCTGGATCACATTCAGGGGTTGATTGATTTCATGGGCCATACCGGCGGCCATAACCCCTAAGGTCGTCATTTTACCGGCCTGAATCAGCTGGGTCTCTTTTTCCACCACTTCGGTGATATCGGTGGTGGAAACCATAATAACATTACGTTCACCGTAGGTCGCAAAGCTCATGTTGATATTGACATAAAACGCTTTCCCCCCCTTGCGGTAGTGTCGCTTTTTGGTGAATAGACGCGATTGATCTACCGAAAGATTCTTTAACCCCCGGGCCAGTTCTTCATCCGTCTCTTCTCCTATCTGAAGAAACGGCAGACCCAGCAATTCTTCACGGGAATATCCGTAGCTGTCCTGGGCCCGTTGATTCAAATCCAGGATTTCCAGTGTCGTGCTGTCCAGAATGAAAATCGGATTGGGGTCACTGTTAAACAGGGTGCGATATTTTTCTTCCGATTTAATATACTGCTCCTGCAGCATGGCGTTTTCTATCGACACGCCGATCCGGTTGCCGATCAATTCCAGCACATTTTTTTGTTCATGGCTGAAATACATCGGTTTTTTACTGCCGATTCGAATGACACCAAAGGTTTTCTTCTCCTTGCTGCTGATGGGGACGTAGGCAAGTGAGGCTATCTGTCCCTCTTCCAAAAGGCAGATTTCATCCGGACAACCGTCCGGTAACTCTTCGTAAATAGTGTATTCGTTTTTCTGAGCGACATGGTGAATAATACTTTTTTCGTCGACGACGCCTACTTTTTTACAGGCTTCTTCCGATAGCCCCAGGCTGTAATGCAGAGAGTATTTTCCATCTTCATCCAACAAAAAGATACAGATGCCGTCGGCGGATAAAAAAGCCAACAATTCCAGCACGGCCCGGTTGATCCTGGATTCCAGATCCGCGGGGGCATTCAAGGCGCTGTATATGGTGCACAGGGTGCTTAACTCCCTGTTATGCTGTTCCCGTTCTTCTTCGGCTTTTTTATCTTCGGTTTTGTCCCAAACGGTCTCAATGGCTCCTATGATGGTGCCGTCGCTGCCTTTTATCGGTGCCGCCGTAAACCAGCACCATCTTCCGTTTTCTCCCAGGCGCGGAAAAAATACCTCGGCTTCATAGGCTTCCTCGATCAGGGCGGACTTGCGCCATTTTTCACCATACAATTCCTGAATTTCATCTTCACTAATTTGATCCAGGATCACATCGGCCATGGTGGGGCGATCCTCTCCCCAGAATGGTTTGGACGGCCTGCTGGTTCCAACCATCGTTTCGGTCGAGGCGCCGGTGATTTTTGCCATCGCCGTATTCCAATAGGTGACAATATGATCCTTATTGAGGACAAACGTCGGGATGGTGCTGCCCTCGATTATTTGAGACAGGGCTCTTTCGCTTTCGATCAACTCGCGTTCTATTTCTACGTAGCGGTTGCTGCGTTCCTTTATCACTTTCGCCAATCGATCCGCGAATTGTTCGAAGAGGCTATCGATATTT
>JAJRVC010000100.1 GCA_024277475.1 Deltaproteobacteria bacterium | reverse complement strand
GGCACTAACTAATGGTGAGTTATTTTTAAGCGAGACTCCGGTGGCTGAACTGCCCTAACAGTAGTACCTAAATTTCAAAATCCCATCATCTTTGCGTAGGGTTTTTCTTCCGGTTTGTCCAAGTTAATTTGAGGGCTTTTTTTTAATTCTTCAATTCCTCAATTCCCAAATTCGCAATTCCGGTTTATCCGGGTTAGAGCTTTTATAAATCGCCCTATTCTCCACAGCATTTTTTATACTTCTTCCCGCTTCCACAGGGGCAGAGATCATTTCTTCCAATTTTCTTTTCAGCTACTATGGTTTTTGGCGGATTCAATAAAATTTCCATGTCGGTGATATCCTCAGGCTTATCCGGTTCTAACCCGATCGTATATTTCCAACCATTTTTTTCAAATATCGACGCGACTTCTTTCTGTCGCTTTTCCGTTTGGACATGGACACTAGCGGGGTTCTTTTCAGTACCTAATTTAGCCGCCTTTTTCCCATCAAATATTCTGGCCATTTCGTCACCTTTAAATAAAAATTATTGGTTTTTTCTAATTTGACTCAGCAGGACCCTTAAGTATCGGATGCTCGAAAGTAAAAGCGCCAAACCGATACCGATATATAAAATTGACAAATAGGGCTTTGGTATCGAGGAATGCCGCAACAAGGTTCCCATTACCACCATCACGGTTATGATGATATAACTTTTCCAGCTTATAAAGGAAAAAACACACTTCGGCCCCTCCATAGGCAATATTCGCCCTAAATTCTTATCTACTATTTTCAAAAACCCAAAATGGTGTACTACTAATGCTGCAATCACACCTATTCCGGCAAATAAGAAAGAACCGTGAGCTCGAAATCCATTAAGCCAGGAAAACGATAGAAACAAAAGCATTGTTCCGACACCCAGCCACATGAATCCGGCCAGAAACAACAGCACTCGCTTGTTTACTGCAGGTTTAATTTTAGCTATCTTTCGATTCATTATTCATCATGCAAAAGGCATCCGTTTTATCACCCGGCTGTGGAATATCGATAAACCACCCTGTTGCAACGTTAGCGTAAAGTCGGTCACCCGGCGAATGGCCTGAAAGCGGATGGCAATTTTTCCGGCAGACTTTTCCATAGAATTACTTCCAATAATACAGGGACGTTTCTCCAAGTTCTTGCTCAATTTCCAACAAACGATTGTATTTCGCAATCCGCTCGCTTCGACTTGCAGATCCGGTTTTTAGATGGCCGCCATCCATGGCAACTGCGAAATCCGCCAGAAAAGAATCTCCTGTTTCCCCGGAACGATGAGATATAAAATAGCGCCATCCTGCATCGCGGCACATGCGCACCGCTTCAATCGTTTCAGATACGGTACCAATCTGGTTAAGTTTAATAAGCGCGGAATTAGCGGTTCCTTCCTCTATCCCCCGGCGAATATATTGAGTGTTTGTGACAAAAATATCGTCACCGACGACTTCGATCTTTTTCCCGAGTCGATCCGTGAATTGCTTGAACCCACCCCAGTCACCTTCAGACAGGGGATCTTCCCAGAGAATAATTGGGTATTTCGATACCCATTTTTCAGCAAGAGCGATAAGGTCATTGCTTTGCATTTTACCCGCTCCGGACCATTTGAGGTCATATGAGCCTTTCATATCGATTGCGAATGAATTGGCGGCACTGTCTACTGCGATTGCAATGTCCTCGCCTGGTTTATAGCCCGCCTTCTCAATGGCCTGAATAATGGTTTCGATAGCGTCCTCGTTGCTGTTAAGGTTCGGTGCGAAGCCTCCTTCGTCACCGACACTGGTTGCAAGCCCGCGGTCTTTCAGAATATTTTTAAGCACATGAAAAGTTTCCGCTACATAACGGAGGCCCTCACGGAAGGTAGGTGCGCCCAGGGGAACAGCCATGAACTCCTGGATGTCCACATTATTGTCAGCGTGATCGCCCCCATTGAGAATATTCATACAGGGAACTGTCAGCCTTCTTGCCCCGGCACCACCCAGGTACTGATAAAGAGGAATGTCAGCGGAAACCGCAGCGGCTCGGGCAACCGCCATGGAGACGCCCAGAATTGCATTGGCGCCAAAATTCGATTTGTTTGGCGTGCCATCCAGTTCAATCATGGCGCGGTCAATTAGGGACTGCTGATACGCATCCATGCCTCTCAAGGATGGACCCAGTTTCTCATTCACATTGGACACTGCCCGGAGCACACCCTTGCCGGCATACCGTTCCGCATCGCCGTCACGCAACTCGATTGCCTCATTCTCGCCGGTGCTTGCTCCGGACGGGACAGACGCGACAGACCTCGTTCCGTCACTAAGTTCCACGAATACGCGTACGGTGGGATTGCCGCGTGAGTCGAGTATTTCCATTGCCTGTATAGTTGATATGAGAGTTGTCTTCACCTTGTCCTCCTTTTATAATTTTCTGGAGCTACAGAACCCGAAGCGCGGGCTTTATTTCTCCCGGTTTTACTTTGTAAGACGGTCTCGTCCAGGGATATATCACACGGTCACTTTTCACGCTGCTTTGCCTAGTCGTCTTGGTCGACCGGGAACTGATTCGGAAATCAAATGGTGTCTGCAATACCCATCTCTTTGAATAGTATGCGGGCAGCCCGACTGCCAATTTATGATATCAGACTTGTTTCTGTATGCATACTGTCGTTGGGTAGATGATTATTTTGAAAAGTTTTGACCCAATTTACGAGGAGCGTTTAAATTCACCAGGGAAATATCCGAGAAATGGGGTGTTCACTATTATCCGGTGTAAAAAGGTGAATTTTCATCACCCCAATAGAGGACTATTGGCTACTCTTTTCCATGTTATTTATACAACAGTGGGATTTATTCCCCCAGGTAAGCCTTTTTGACCTGCTCGTTTACAAGCAGGGCCGATGCGTTATCGGTTAAAACAATACGGCCGGTTTCCATGACGTATCCGGTGCCCGAAATAGTCAGCGCCATGTGTGCGTTTTGTTCAACTAAAAAAATAGTGACGCCGCTTTTGTTTATTTCCAAAATAGTTTCAAATATCTTTTCCACCAGTTTGGGGGCCAAACCCAGCGAAGGCTCATCGAGCAGCAACAATTCCGGTTTTGACATCAGAGCACGACCGATGGCCAGCATTTGCTGTTCGCCACCGCTCAATGTGCCGCCCGGTTGCTGCATGCGGTCCTTTAAAACTGGAAAGAGCTCGAACACTCCCTCCAGGTCGTTGGCTATTTCGGCTTTATCCTTGCGCAAAAAAGCTCCCATCTCAAGATTTTCCAGGGTGCTCATCTTGGGAAAGATCTGGCGCCCCTCCGGAGACTGCGACACGCCTCTGGCGGCTACCTGCTCGGGTCTTAAGTGGT
>JAJRVC010000099.1 GCA_024277475.1 Deltaproteobacteria bacterium | reverse complement strand
CTTGAAAGCCTCGATCCCCGCCTGTTTTCTTTTAACAGCAAGCAGGGGGCCTGCACGCAATGCGGCGGGCTGGGAACAATCGGGGAACCGGAGGATGAAGATAGTGCTGGTGTGAAAATCTGTCCGCAATGCAGCGGCAGCCGGTTAAAGCCCCAGGCCCAGGCCGTGAAAGTCAACCAATATACCATCTGGGATCTGGCACAGAAACCGGCCCGTGAAGTATATGAGATCATCAAAAAAATGACCTTCAACGCCCACGACAAACCGGTGGCCGAACCCATTGTGTCCGAGCTGCTGACCCGGCTTTCGCTGCTGAATCAGCTGGGGTTGTCCTATCTTTCCCTGGCTCGCAGCGGGGATACGCTTTCCGGTGGAGAAGCCCAGCGCATACGTCTGGCCGCCCAGCTCGGATCGAACCTGACCGGGGTCTGCTATATTCTAGATGAACCCACCATCGGCCTGCACGCCCGGGACAACCGTATCCTGATCGATGCCCTCAAGGCACTGCGGGACAGGGGCAATACAATTCTGATCGTTGAACATGATGAAGCAACTATCCGGGCCGCCGATACTATTGTCGATCTGGGTCCCGGGGCCGGACAGGACGGCGGCCGGGTGACCGCCTGCGGCAGTCTTTCCGATTTAAAAAAAGTTCCCCTGTCAGTGACCGGAGCCCTGATTGGCGGCCACCACAAAAAAATAACATCGCGTTTGAGGTCCTATAAAAAAAACCCCGGCATCTCAATTCGGGGGGCCGTTGTGAACAACCTGAAACAAATCAGCGTCGATATTCCCTTCGGTTGCCTGATTTGCGTCACCGGTGTGTCGGGTTCGGGAAAATCCAGCCTGCTCAAGGAAACCATCTATAGAGGTTTACGCAACCGACTGTTGAAACAGCGTCGCCCGGCCGGTAAATGCCAGAATATCACAGGCTGGCAGACACTTACCCGCGTGCTGGAAGTTGACCACAGTCCCATCGGTCGCACACCGCGCTCCGTGCCGGCATCCTACGTGGGATTTTTATCGGAAATCCGTAAACTTTTTTCCCTGACACCCACGGCCCGTGCCAGAGGTTATTCCGCCGGTCGATTTTCATTTAATGTCGCTGCCGGCCGATGCCGAACCTGCAAGGGACAGGGCCGGCCTAAAGTTGAAATGAGCTTTTTGCCCGATGTCTATGTACTTTGTGAGGTCTGCCGGGGAAAACGTTTTAATGGCGAAACCCTGGCTGTTCAGTATCGAGGCAGGAATATCTCGGAAATCCTTGAGATGACGTTTGCCGAAGCGGCGCGGTTTTTTGCGGCCATCCCCGCCATTCGGCGCGCTGCGCAGTTTGTCTGCGACGTCGGTTTAGGATATCTATGTCTGGGGCAGCCCAGTCCAACCTTGTCCGGTGGTGAGGCCCAGCGTATTAAGCTGGCAAAACAACTGGTCAAACGATCCAACGGTCATACGCTTTATGTCCTGGACGAACCCACCACAGGGTTGCACGCGGCCGATGTTCAGCGCTTGATCGACGTTTTCCAAAAACTGGTGGATGAAGGCAACACGGTGGCCGTCATCGAGCACAACATGGAGATCATCCGTGAAGCAGACTATATCATCGATCTGGGACCCGAAGGCGGTGACGAAGGCGGACGGGTGGTGGCCTGTGGATCCCCCAAGGAACTTTTAAAAGCAGTCAAAAAATCTCACACGGCAAGGTGGTTAAAGAAATATCTACAGGGGCATTAGGCCCTTAGGGGGCTTTCCTGACAACATGTGGTCAGAAGATGAAGGTTTTCCGGCTCAGGCGGATCAGCCCGGCCGCCGGCCAAAAAACCGGCTGGTCTAATCGAATAAGAAACGGGTGAACGCTGAATCCTCCAAGGCGGACTGTAAGCATCGAACGTCCAACATCGAACGTCGCATGAATGTATTCTGTCTGTTTTAAAATAGATAAAGTGTAGCGTCATCAATAATATTCAACCTACCAGGAGTCTCTATATGACTAAAAAGAATGAATTGAAAGCTTCCGATTTACGATTTGTTTGCGATCCAAAAATTTTTAAATTTAAAAATACGTCTGAGATTAAACCCCTTCAAGAAGTCATCGGTCAAAAGCGGGCGGTACAGGCCATCGAATTCGGGCTGAATATGAAGAGCCCCGGGTACAACATTTTTGTTACCGGTGTTGAAGGCACGGGAAAATCCACCATCGTTAAAGATATTGTTACCAAACATGCCAGAACTCTGCCCGGACCGGAGGGCTGGTGTCTGCTCAATAATTTTAAAGACCAATTCCGGCCCAAAGCCATCGCGGTTTCTTGCGGGAAAGCTGTCCAGTTCAGTAGAACAATGAATAAAGTCATCGAAGGTCTGGCAAAGGATTTGCCGTCGGCATTTGAGAGCAAACCGTATTTGAAACGGCTATCCGTCATTAGAAAAAGATATTCGGCTAAACAAAACCAGCTGTTTAAGAAAATTGAAAAATTTGCCGAGGACAACAACCTTCAAATTGTTAAATCTGATAATGAGTTTGAAACGATACCCGTAGTAGGCGGCAACCCCCTGACCACTGAGGATTTTACAAATCTTTCAAAAAGAAAAAAAGCTGAAATCGAAGAAAATATCCGCCTGATCCAGTCCCAAATAACAATTGCATCCGTGCAGGTCGATAAACTAAAATATGCTCTGCACACGGATATAGAAAAATTAATGGATGAAACGACCCTGTCGGTCGTAAAGTCCCGTCTGGGAAAAATCAGGTCGGAATTTAAGGACAACCGGAGCATTCTCACCCATCTGAATGAAGTTGAACAGGACATTGTCGAAAACGTCAACTTGTTTATGCCCTCGGATGAAAACAGCACCGGCGAGGAAAACATTTTTACTTCACCGCAAAATTCAAACCTTCAGCGCTATCGTGTGAATATTTTAACAAATCAGGAATCGATAAAGGGAGCACCGGTTATCTTCGAAACCAACCCCACCTATCATAATGTTATGGGTCGTATTGAAAAACGTGCTTATATGGGAACGGTAACGACGGACTTTACCATGGTGCAGGCCGGGTCCCTTCTAAACGCCAACGGCGGCTTCCTGATAATGGATATGGAATCTTTGCTGCTGCATCCTTATGTCTGGGAAGCACTCAAACGTGCTTTGCAGACCAAATGCCTTTACATTGAGGACATTACCGAGGAGTCCGGATTCGGTACGGTTTCCCTGCGGCCCGAGCCGATTCCCCTGGAAGTCAAGGTGATATTGCTGGGTAGCTATGACAACTTTGAAGTCCTGCAAAATTATGACCCGCGATTTAACAAAATCTTCAAGGTGCGGGCGGATTTTGATTTCGAAGTACAAAAAACCCCGGAAACAGTTCAGCAATACGCACGGTTTATAGCCAGGGTTTGCAAAGAGGAGGACCTGCTGCCCTTCACACCCAAAGGCGTGGCTACCATCGTGGAGTACGGTGAAAAATACGTATCCGATAAAAATAAGCTCTCGATTCGATTCGGCCCTTTGCTGGGCGTTTTAAAGGAGGCGGACTACTGGGCGCGTAAGAACAGAGCCAGGCTGATTTCCGATAAATATGTAGTGAAGGCCTTTCACGAACATCGTTTCCGCTATAACCTTTACGAGGAAAAAACGCACGAATCCTATCTGGATAAAACCATTATGATCGATGTGGACGGTGAGGTCATCGGTCAGGTCAACGCCCTGGCCGTCTATCAGGTCGGCGATTTTTCCTTTGGGCGGCCGGTCCGCATCACCGCCGAAACCTTTATGGGTAAAGATGGTGTTATTAATATCGAACGGGAATCGAAATTAAGCGGCAGCACCCATGATAAGGGTGTACTGATCCTCTCGGGGTATATGGGCCGGACATTTGCTCAGAATTATCCCCTTAGCCTGTCGATCAGCATTACGTTTGAGCAAAGCTACGGCGGCATCGACGGTGACAGCGCATCGTCCACCGAGTTGTATGCCATTATCTCCAGTCTGTCCGGCATTCCCATCAAACAGGAAATTGCCGTTACAGGTTCGGTCAACCAGAAAGGGAAAATTCAGGCCATCGGTGGCGTCAATCACAAAATCGAAGGGTTTTTCGAAGTTTGCAAAGCTAACGATCTTACAGGAAAGCAGGGTGTAATGATACCTCAGGCAAACGTAAAAAACCTTATGCTCAGAAAAGGAGTTATCGACGCCGTCAAAAAGCGCAAATTCCATGTCTATCAGATTTCAACAGTGGAAGAAGGAATTGAAATCCTGACCGGCGTGCCGGCAGGAAAAGCAGATAAAAACGGCAATTATCCCAATGGGACGGTATACGGAGCCGTCCAGAAAAAATTAAAGCACTACTTCAAACGCTCATTACAATTGAAAAAAGCAATAGAGCGTGCCGGTGATTGAAATGATTTTGGTTCTATCTGCGGAAATATTCACAGAATATCACGCAGGATAGCCAGACACTGATCCGACATTTGAACCCCGGTTTCCTCAATGGAAATGGCATTTTGTTCACAAACCTCAACACAACTTTCACACCCAATACATTCTTTCGCATTTACCGGCACAGCCCTGCCATTTTGCATTTCGAACACACCGGAACTGCAAAGTTCCAGGCACTCTTCGCAGCCCGTGCATTTTTCCCGGTCCAGAGCAACGTTAAAACCCATCTGATAAACATCCTTTTTGTCTTTGAGCTCCCAAGCCCACAAACTTCCGGCTCTCTGCATTCTCTGCCATCAGCATAAAAATAAGCCGCCGTTTGGGTTATGGTCCCATACGAGAATTTGGTACCTCGCCATGACGATAATGAACCAGTTTCATATTTTTTAGTCAAAATGTCAACCGGGAATTGTATCCAAAATTGTATCCGATCGATAAGTCATTCGTCCCGGTCGCTTTTTGACCACGAGTTCCAGTTTTGCCGTATTATAATGTAATTAGCTGAAATATTTTGATAAAAAAATAAATTAATTTTGTTGACTTTTTATTAAAGGTGGTCTAAAAATATTTAAATTATTGACCATACACCCATATTGTATACAATGCTGCAAAAAACAAACCCGCAAGTAAAAGCCAGAATAAAGTCCACTCCGGTGCGTGAATGGACCTATGATCACTTGAAATCCGATGTTCTGGCCGGTCATTTCAATCCGGGCGAAAGGCTGACCGAGGAGCATCTGGCAAAAACCCTGGGAGTAAGCCGAACACCTGTAAGAGAAGCCCTTCATAAGCTGGCCTCTGAGGGGCTGGTTCAACCCCTTGAAAGCAGGGGATTTTGCGTTGCGCTAGATTCTCGCGAAGAAATCGAAGATCTTTTTGATATCAGAGCAGCACTGGAGGGATATGCTATCCGCTTAATCTGTGACTGTATTTCTGAACAAACAATTAAGGAGCTCAAAGGATTTATCCAGGGGGCTCAGGATGCAGTCAACAGAAAGGCACTCGACCAGATTTTTGAATATAACACCCAGTTTCATGATGCCCTGCATCGGGTGATTGCACGAAAAACACGATTTCACAGATTGATTGCGGACACCCGAAAATATGTTTTGAGATATCGCAAGGACAGCCTTTATTATCTCGATCGGGCCAGAAGAACTATAGACGGACACCGTAAAATCCTGTTGGCCATAAGTCTGAAAGACCCGGACCTTTGTGAACGCGTGATTCGGGAACACATCCGGCAGGCCAAGGAGGATGTCCTGCACAAAATTTCGGAAGATATTAGGGATTCGTGAGATTTCTCCGATGTTAGAATAAACAACACAAAGAATAGCTAATGCCCGTCCACGAAGCCTTTTTTATCCATGGGCACTGGCGTAAGTTTCCAATTCAGAAATAAGAAATTTTTTCTCTGAGCAAGGCCGCACAAGGGTTTACGTTGAGACGTACTTTTCGTACTTCGCAGACGTAAACCCGCGGAGAACGCCGCTCAGAGGAAAAAGGGCCATTTATGGATGGAAACTAGCTAATGG
>JAJRVC010000098.1 GCA_024277475.1 Deltaproteobacteria bacterium | reverse complement strand
GCTCAACATTTTTTTCCACCTCCAAAAGTTATAGTTATATTGCTTAATATAACTTTTAGAGAATGAAATGTCCAGACTTATGTTTTGTATTAATTACAGCAACTTATACCGGTATAAAAGTACTACCTTGAAAGGGCTGCCCTGGTGGCCTCTTCGGCCTCTTCTTTAGCTTTTGCCAAAGCATCTTCAGCCTGCTTCATCCTGGTAATGTCCCGGGATATGCTTAGAATGCACACAATCTTGCCATCAGTTGATTTTAGCGGTTTCTTGATAGTGTTTACCCAGCCGGTTGCTTCATCCATTTTAATAATATCCTCGGTCAGCTCTACAACTGTGCCTTCATCGATAATCTGTCTTTCAGGTTGCTCGTTAAATCGTATGCAAGAATTTTCATTTTGCACCTCTGCTTCAGTCTTTCCGACGATATCCCGCCAGTCGGCATAACCCAGCATATCCGATAACGGCTTACTGCAGGCCATATAGCGCAAGCCGGTATCTTTTAAGTAAACCAGGTCGGAAGTGCTCTCAAGAAAATCGGAAAAATTGCGGCTCAATTCTTCGACCTCTGCTTGTATTTTTTTGCGTTCTGTAATATCTTTGAACGTAACTACCGCACCTTCCAGCTTGCCGTCCTTTTTAATTGGCGTACTCGTATATTCCACCGGGAAGTGTGAACCGTCTTTTCGCCATAGAACTTCGTTTGTTACGTGGTGGACGGTACCATCAGTATATGTAGCATACATAGGGCAATCTTCAACCGGATAGTCCGAGCCATCATCGAGGCTGTGGTGGATTAATTTGTGAACGCTTTGACCTTCAAACTCATCCTGGCTGTGACCCAGCATATGTGCGGCAGCAGGATTTATAAAAGTAATTTTTCCTGCTAAATCCACACCAAAGATTCCTTCACCGGCCGACTCCAGGAGCAACCTGCTGTGTTTTTCGGCTTTGCGCAGTTCCAAGGTCCGCTCCCTGACCTGTTCCTCGAGGTGGTCACGATGGTTCTGAAGGTCTTCTTCGACTCGCTTCTGCGCACTGATGTCCTTGGCAATAGTAGCGACACCCATTACTTGCCCTGCCTCGTCTTTTAGCAATGAAAGGGTAAGCAGCACCGGAATTACTTTCCCGTCTTGGGTCCACCGCAATCCTTCGATATTTCGCACTTCTTCCCCGGCCTTGCAGCGTGCCAGCAGGTCACTGGCCTGGTCATGACGATCGGGTGGTACGATGGTTTTGATCGGCTGACTTAACAACTCTTCGCGTGACTACCCGTAAGCGCGCTCGGCCTCGGCATTAATTTCGATTACGCGGCCTTGCGGGTCTTCAATAAGAATAGGGTCGGCTGCGTCCATAAAAACCTTAGACATCCGCCGTAAATCCTCTTCAACCAGTTTACGTTCGGAAATTTCCCGTTGGTTCATCATTATTACTCCTGGTAACCGCACCATCCGTTTTCGGGCGATCTGAGTTAGATACATCGATTACTTTTCCGCTTTAGCGAACAGCGTTGCTTTCAAAAACTCCCGGTTAAAGCGCGCAATATGAGAAATGGACACTTCTTTGGGGCATGCATTCTCACATACGCGATGGGTTAGTGCAATTGCCGAATCCGCAGTTGTCCATTTCCCTGAGCATGGCCATTACCCGCCGGGTGGCTTCCGGTCGCCCCTGGGGCAGCAATGCAAATGGCATCCGCAGGATTCTTTGCGGTCCAGCGCATCGATGGTCATCAATTCACCGAGTTCAAGAAAATCTGCCAGACGACCGGCCTTTTGGAGATTGAGGCGATAAGTATTGGCAGGCCCAACGACTTTGACATTTTTCCAGAACTCGTCCCGTACCGTGCGGATTTGTTCAATAGCCTCTTTTAAACCAGCCTCGCTACGTGCCAACCCAACCTTATCTTCCATGATTCGCCCTAGTTCCCGGTGAATGTCATCCACCGTGCGTTTGCCGTTGATGGAAAGAAGTTTTTCGATACGGGTTTTCACAGACTGAATTGATTCATTAAAGGCGGCATGGTTGAATTCTCCATTTAGGCCTTATGAATTATTTTGTGCATTTTGTGGTAAAAAAATTGTATCGATATATTTTCGCTATCTTCAATTTTCTCTTCAGGCTATTAACAACAAATAAATCGGCAGAATTCCAAAGCCGATCCCTCGCAGATCATTGCAGATCTTGGAAATTTGGACGGCCGCACGCTTCATGGTCGCCGACATTTGGGCGAACGAACCGGCGTTCTGGGTGGCTTCCACCAGATTGCGGGCCCGGTGCAGGGCAAAGCAGCTGATTTCCGACAATTTTTGGGTAACCAGATCAGCATAGCCAGGGGGGCTGTTAAGACCGGTTCCGATGGCAGTGGCCCCCATGTTGATATCATGAAATTCTTCCCCGGCTCGTTCCAGGGCCGCCATGGCGCCGTCGATCATAACGCCATAGGTGGAAAATTCCTGACCCAGGGTCATGGGAACCGCATCCTGGTTTTCAGTGCGCCCCATCTTCAATACATCGGCAAACTCCTCCGCCTTGGTTTCCAGCGCTTCCCTGAGCTCTTTCATGGCGGTTAGCAGATCTTTCAGTGACAGCAGGACCGCAAGTTTAATGGATGTCGGGTAGGCATCATTGGTGGATTGGGAGTAATTAACATGGTCGTTGGGATGCAAAAATTCATACTCTCCTTTTTTGTGTCCCATGATTTCCAACCCCCGGTTGGCGATCACCTCGTTGGCGTTCATGTTGGTGGAGGTTCCCGCCCCACCCTGGAACATGTCAACGGTAAAATGCTCATGTAGTTTTCCGGCCAGCAGCTCATCACAGGCGGTACAGATGGCCTTCATTTCTTCTTCATTTAGCACACCCAGCTCATGATTGGCCAGTGCAGCGGCTTTTTTCACAAATGCCAGCCCCTCGATCAGATGCTCGAAATTTTTGACATAAATACCGGAAATGGGAAAATTTTCCATGGCCCGCAGTGTCTGCACGCCATAATAGGCCTGTTCAGGGATCTCGCGTTCGCCAAGCGAATCGTGTTCAAAGCGCACCTCACCTTTTAGGTGCACCGGACTTTCAATTTGAGCGATACTTTGAGAAACCACCCTGAGCCGCTCACTGATGCCGGCCGCCACACGGGCAACTATGCGCTAGAACAGGCCTGGTTTTTCAGCGCGAAAGGCATCAATCTGATCCGTCGATATCCGCAACACGGCCGCACCCCGGCGCGTGAAAGCACCACTGGTTGGGAATAAAGCAGCATGCTGGCAAAAAACAGCACCACCGCCAGCAGCCACGGTCGGGTCTCGAGCAAAGATCCGGCAAAAACGTTTATTTCTTCTATATGCGCCGATGCGAAGGTAGTGCCGAGCCAGGCTACCCCGAGAACACACACGCAGGCGCTCATACCGGATTTAAAGGTGGCGGCGTTAAGTACCTTATTGCAGTCAATCTTACAAAACAGGGCGATGGCAGCGGCGGCGGCCAGCATGAATGTCATGATAGCCGCATCGCGCTTGAGGACCGGATCTTTGATCAGTCCCACGGTGCTGCTGATCGCCATGGCATAGCAGACCACGGCAATAATCGCGATAAAAAAGATCAGCACGGAAGTTTTAGCGCCCGGCGGCAGTTCCCGCTGCTGCCTCTCATCATCGGCAGGCATCGCCACAAGGCCTTTGGCGAGACGCTCCTGGCAATCCAGGTCCCTGAAAAAGCGCCGGACCGCTCCGCTACTGCCTCCGGCAACACGCTTGCCAGGTTAGAGGCTGCGAAAATTACGGTTAAAAACAGTAAGACATGTATACACTTGCTCATCAGTTATCTCCTGTCACTCGATTGGAATAGAAAAATCAGACGAATAATGAATCTTAGAATGTCATACACCATTATCGAGTCGTTAGCAAACCCGAACCCATTATCCATTACTGCAAATTGAAAAGCGCCACTTGTAAAAGTCGCCATGTTACCGAATATGGCAATACCGCTTACAGGAACTGCCTTACCCAAGGCATTACATCAGGTTCAAAGAGATCGTATCTCTTTCATATCCGAATCCAAAACCCTATAGATTTCAAAAAGAGCGCACCACGATGATACCCGGTTGCTAATGACGCTTGACAACGCACGAGGTTGTGTCTTAAATAATCTCCCATGTTGCATAAACAAGGAAAAATAAAATCTAAGCATTTAAAAACAATATTGCTTTTTGCACCTATCATCCTACTTTCGTTTCATTATAATTTCAAAGCATTGCAGAAAGGTATACAAAGGTATAATCGCAAAGAACCTGACCGGATTTCTGTCTATGAGAAAAGATTCGTTGAGCTTAAAAAGTATTTACAAAATCATCGAGTTGTCGGGTATGTCTCAGACTACGAGGATAATTCTACGGAGGATGGAATCGCTTATACGATGACGCAATACGTCCTTGCACCGACTATTCTCGCCCGCGGTATAAAACGAAATTTTATTATCGGCAATTTTAAGAGCGCTAAACCGGATATCCAAGCATATGAAAAGGACAATTTGTCGTTGATCAGGGATTTCGGCAAGGGTGTAATATTGTTTCAGAGAATGGATAACTAATTTTGTCATCAATAATTCCAATAGTATTTCCGACTTTATGTACGTATATAATTTTGTCTTTTTTCCTTGCAAAGCAATTCCCCCGAACTTATGGCACGATTCTTAATATTTCTTTTTCAGTCGGCTTAATGTTAGGAGTTACTTCCTGTATTTTTTTCCTTTGGCTTTTTTTTCTTGGTTTTCCGTCAACAAACTACCAAATAATCGAAAATATTTTTACAGCGCTATTAATTCCAGTTGCTTTTTATGCATCAAAATATCGAAAAATAGAGTTTTACAACCAAGACACAAGCCCTGATTTCAAACTATATTTACGCATTTTAAGCATTAGTTTTCTAGTAATCCTTTGTTGCTTTATGGTTGCATTCATACTCAGATCCCTGGTTGACCCAAATGGTTGGGAAGACGCCTGGGGCATGTGGAATTTAAAAGCACGATTTTTATTTCGCAGTGGTGACAATTGGAGAAATACTTTTTCTAGTTTGCTATATTGGACAAGTCGTGATTATCCTTTACTAGTCCCTGCAAGTATCGTCAGGATATGGAGCTATTTAAAATCCGAGTCTGCAGTAGCACAGATTTTAGTTGCAGCCCTATTCACATTTTCCACGGTTGCATTATTGATAAGTTCACTCGCTGTTATTCGCAGTAGAAGTACGGGTTTATTAGCCGGCTTAGTTTTAATCGGCTCACGATATTTTCTTAAAACCGGAGTCTATCAGATCGCAGACATCCCTCTTGGATTTTATATTTTAGCTACGATAGTTCTGTTCAGTCTAAAGGAAATATCCGATTCGAAACCCCGGTTTTTAATTCTAGCCGGCACCATGGCAGGACTTGCAAGTTGGACCAAGAATGAGGGTATTTTATTCTTGCTTGTTGTATTTGTTGTACGAATGATTGTCATATCTTCAAAAAAGGGAATAAAGGCATATTTAAAAGAATTTGTAATGTTTGCAACCGGGGTATTCCCTATTTTGGCTATTTTGCTTCTTTTTAAATTAGAAATACCATCAACTAATGAAATGATTACCGGTCAAAGCATTGACACGATTTTGGGAAGACTTACAGATTTTTCAAGATATGTTGTCATCGGCAAATCCTTCATTGTATTGTTCTATAAAAAGCTGGCCAAAGAATGGTTAATCATACTTCCGATATATTTTTTCCTGTTAGGAAAGACGGAACAAAATGTCAATGCTGAAACTATCAAGACTTCGTTTTTGATCGTGTTTTTTATGTTGGGGGGTTATTTTATTATATATTTGATTACGCCACTCAATCTATCGTGGCACCTAAGGACCTCTCTTTGGCGTTTATTTCTTCAAATATGGCCAACCATTATATTTTCCTTTTTTATGGTTGTAGCAACTCCGGAGGAGTTGTTTAAAAAAGGGTAACCGTTTACAGGTCCAGGGTTGCCTTGCTCAATGGTTCAAAGGTTCCGGGTTCCCCGTTCTAAAGGTTGCAGTGCTCAGGCCGGCGGCGCCGTTTGTATGAAACTACGCCAAAATGGCACGGTTTTTCGATTACTCAACTTGCCGCTTTGGCAGCCGGCCAGAACAGCGAACCGCAGAATATTGAATGTCGAGTTTCGAAGGATGGAAACGCTTCAGGCTACGACCCGACAGGTCGCAAAATCTTTTTTAAAACAGACAGAATACATTCATTCGATGTTCGGCGTTCGTCAGTTTCTTTTTCGATTAAACAGGCCGTTTTTTGGCCGGTGGCTGGGCTGACACCTGACACCTTATTTTCAAATCCCGTTTATAATGAATGCCTGTCATTCGCCAACAGCCGTGATTTACACCCAAACTGCTGTCTCTATACTAACATCCCGGCCGCATCTCCCGGCAGTATCGCGATCACCTGGATAATCTTTTTTCTGCCGGATGTCATGATCACGACATCCACCGGTGATAGTTTCGGTGCTTTGCTGTATCCGACGCAGATGGCCGCCGCCTGTTGGGTAGAATCATTTTTAGCAGCACGGGGCAGCAGGGCAATGGGGCTGGGATAATCCACCACATCAAGAACCGTATCGGTTGCCGGGTTGTGATATTTGAGGATATTCGCATTGTCCTGTTCGGTTCTTCCGATAATCAATTTGGCGTCGGGGTGCAATCGAAAATGGCGGCCGTGCTTTAAAAGATACAGATCATCTTCGGTACAATCATCCTGATGCTCGAACAAATCTCTGAGTCGGTTGGAAAAATTTTTGTCGGTTAGCAGACAGCCGCCGGCGGGAGCGGGGTAGTCCGTAATCCCGAATTTTTCCGCCAGCTTTATCTGACGGCTGCGGCCTCTGCCCGATATATCCAAAAGCCGGTTTCTGTCTACCAGACCTTCTTTTTCAGGGATGGTTACCGGTAGATTTGCGGCGCTCAACGGACGCACGATATAGCCTTTAAAACCGGAGTTTTTTGCCACGTAACCCAGCGATGATTTGTTCTGGGACATGGGACGCTGGCCCAGCACTTCACCGCTGAAAAGAAAATCGAAGTTTTTTTCCTGCATTAATTCACCCGCCAGTTTAAACATCAGTGTATGGCAGTCCATACAAGGATTCATGTGTTTGCCGTATCCGGCGGGTGGATCTTTCAACATTTTTAGGTAGGTATTGAAAATGGGTCTGACGGTCAGCGCAATCCCGGTCCTCTCTGAGGCCCTGCGAGCTTTGGTGGCATTGAAAAACGGGGTCTCAAAAGTTACCCATTCGACATCGAGGCCCTGTTCCCGCAGCACCAGACCCGCCAGCATGCTGTCAAGACCGCCGGAACATAATCCTAAAGCTCGTACCTTTCGTTTTCCAATATTCATAGCCTGTCTTTTGTTTTTAATTAGATCTTGACTATTAATAATAAAACAACCTATATCCTTCGCTTCTGTTTTTAGTTCTGTGACGATTCTTTCCACCGTCACGATATTAAGGTATTTTAAATTGACTCAGCCTGCTCTATCGGCTTTATTTATACAAAGGACCACTGACTATATGCAGCTCAGAACTCGCGCTGATAAGATACGTAAAATACTAAGAATCAATTATCCCGACGTCAAGACCCAACTGTTTTACAACACACCCTTTCAGCTCCTGGTGGCCACAATTCTTTCAGCCCAATGCACTGATAAGCAGGTCAACCGGGTAACGAAGGTACTGTTTAATCACCTGAAAACGCCGGCTGACTTTTCCGGAGCGCCGATCAAAACCATTGAAGGTTTTATCCGGTCGACAGGATTTTATCACAACAAAGCCAAAAATATTAAAAATTGTAGCCAAACATTGATAGAGGTCCATGACGGACAGGTTCCGCAAACTCTGGAGAAACTCGTCGAACTCCCCGGTGTCGGGAGAAAAACCGCCAATGTCGTGCTGGGAGCCGCTTTTGGTATTCCCGGAATTGTGGTGGATACCCACGTGACCAGAATATCAGGTCGACTCGGTTTAACGGCAAACAAAGATCCGGTCAAAATCGAGTTCGATTTAATGAAGATTATACCCATAAGAGCCTGGCATGACTTCTGTTTGTATCTTATTTACTTCGGCAGAGAAACATGCGGGGCCAGAAAACCGAAATGCCACATCTGTCCTCTCAATAAACTGTGTCCCTGGCCGGATAAGACTGATAGTCAGTAATTAGGGACTTTTTGACAGTTTATGCCTCTGTATCCATGGAAATCAACCAGGAAGGAGGACACCGCAATATTCGCCTGCGCAGGGTAACGTCAACGTAAACCCCTATGTTACATAAACAACATGGCAAAGAATAGCTAATAGTCCGTTATTATAACCGATATCATAGTGCAAACACCATTTCCTGGATATTCCTATTTGTGAATTCAAAGGATGGGGTCTATTTTGCCATGTTGTTTACCCTGCGGGAAAGCCGGAGAACTTCAGATCCTGTGTTGTCAAGGATTCGAGGTAAACGACTACAACTTCACCCTTGACGCCTTGGCTCTGAAGCCCTCCGG
>JAJRVC010000097.1 GCA_024277475.1 Deltaproteobacteria bacterium | reverse complement strand
CGTTATTGCAACGTTTTTTTCTACAACCACTTATACCGCAATTCCTTGTTTAGAAACATAATTATGGAAAGCGGTGCAAAATCGTTCCGCGATAAAATCGCGGAACGATTTTATATAATTGGATTAGGCCTGACAAAGCTGACGCTTTTCTAATAAATACGCATCCCAAATGCAGTTCAAGGACGAGAATGAAACCTTGAACCCCTGAACCGCTGAACCCGTGAACACCTACGATATATAGGCGATATAAAAGTCGAAGTCAACTTAATTGAAAAAAGACTTGATGGTCCTTGGCTCGACTGTTACCGGAAAAGTTCAATATATTATAACCGGGGATAAGGATTTGCTGTCGGTCGGCAAACTCAAAGAGGTTGAAATTGTCGATCCCCGCACTTTCTGGGATATAATGAAAAGCTGATTAATCTTTTTGCATTTCAAGCTCAGCCCACCCTTTCTAAAAAGGTTCATTAATTTTTCAAAAAGCCCCTTGCCTTGTACACAGTTTGTACATATAATACCTTAATGAGCTATGAATGGGATCCCAACAAAGCAATCACCAATATAGAGAAACATGGTATTGATTTTGCCGACGCAGTTATGGTTTTTGATGACTTAAATGCGGTTACCATAGATGATCCCGACTATGACGAACAAAGGTTCATTTCTATCGCCATGGATGCTTTCGGTCGGATTCTTGTTGTCACCTATACGTGGCGAGGTGATATCATTCGCTTAATATCCGCTCGCAAAGCGACGAAACGTGAACGTAAACAATACGAGGATTAAAAGTATGAGAGATGAATACGACTTCAGTAAGGGTAGGCGTGGACCGGTAATTCCCCCTGATCCCAATAAAATACGTATTACAATCCGGCTTGACGCGGATATTATTGATTATTTTAAAGGGCAGGTACAAAAGGCAGGGGGTGGCAATTATCAAACCATAATCAATAACGCGCTTAGGGAATATCTCAACAAACAGCAGGTACCGCTGAATGAGGAAGTTTTGCGCCGGGTTATCAGGGAAGAATTGCGGGCAACCCAATAAACTCTAATCCTGCGGCCCCCCATACAACTTCTTAACTTTCGCCCTGTCCACCGAACCATCTTTTAGCTGCGGAAGCTCGGATACGAATTCAACATACCGGGGTTTTTTAAAACCGGCGATGCGGCTGCCGACAAAGGCTATCAGCTCCCGGGATTCGAGCGTTTGTCCGGTTTTTAACCGGCAAACCGCTTTGATGCCCTCTTTCCACTTCGGATCCGGCACACCGAAAACCACAGTTTTCGCAACGGCAGGGTGTTCAAGAATCGCTTTTTCAACCTCGGCCGGGTAAACGTTTTCGCCACCGGGTTTAATCAGCTCTTTTTCGGCTTTGCGGCCCTCATACCAGAGAAAACCCTCCCCATCAAAACGTCCCAGGTCCCCGGTATGCTGCCATCCGCCACGAAAGGTGAAGGCGGTATCGTCGGCAAGATTCCAATACCCTTTAAAAACCATGGGGCCTTTGACTACGATTTCGCCGATCTCCCCCACAGGCAGTTCAGTGTCGTTGTCATCAACAATTCGTACGTCGGCCAGTTGAATGGTCCGGCCGGCCGAACCAGGTCGATCGGAGTAGCGACCCATGGTAGCGATAGCCGATGTTTCCGTTTGACCGTACATGCAGATAAAGCTTCCGCCGGTCAATTTCTGGTAACTCTCAATGACGGTGGGTGATTCCAGCCCGGCCACATGTTGCAGCGTTTTGATGCTTTTAGCGGATTTTCTTTGTTCTTCGAGAATGGAGCCAAGTATCGGTGCAAAATCAAACATGACCGAAACACTTTTCTCCTCGATGAGATGCACTGCCCGGGCGGCATCAAATTTGCTCATATTGACATTCAAGGCTCCGGCGTGAAAACTCCCGCTAGCCATAAAAAGGCCGCCGACGTGAAAAAGCGGCAATATATTGAGATGCACATCCTCGGTGGACAAATTCATCTGAAGGTTTATGTGTATATTGGCACTGATAAGATTCCCATGGCTCAACAGTGCCCCCCGCGGTCTTCCGGCCACAGCCGCCGTATGGATAATGACAAGGCCGTCATCGGTGGACACATCCGCCGGATCGAAGTCTCCGTCGTTTTTCAGCAGGGTATCAAAGCCGGAAAAACTGCCTCCCGGCGGCTTCAAACCGTAAAAATCCTTTACGGAAGGCAGCTGATCTTTAACATTTTCAACCATCTCCTGGTATTCAGGATCAGTGAAAAGCATGACGGGTTGACAATCGTTGAGGTTAAAGAGCACTTCTTCAACGGAAAGTCTCCAGTTGATGGGCAGTACGATGGCCCCAAGAGCGCCGGCCGCCCCGTAGAGACAGAAAAATTCCAGGCTGTTCTTTCCGAGAGCCCCGATGCGATCACCTTTTTTGATGCCGGCAGCTTGCAGACCGCAGGCCAGTTGATCCACTTTGTTTTTGTACTCGGCGAAGGTTAAAATGCGTTGGTCATCAACTTCCATCCAAGCCGGCCGGTTCCGAAAACATACTGCATTGCGCTCAATGAGATCATAAAAACCAAAATCGTAAAGCCCCATAATTAATTCATCCCACTTATGTAGAATAGATACCCGGATCCAGCTTCCGGCCGGTAGGACCAGGTTTTCGAATAAGCTTAGGCGTTCTCGGCTTCAAAGAACTTCGGATCTTTAATGCCTTCTTTGTCCTTAACGTTGAACCCTGCTTGTGGGGTCGAAGCCCGAACCGAAGGGCGGAGCCCCAAACCTGTGAACCTAAAAATTTTTATTTCACCGATGTGACCGGACAAGGCGCCTTCAAGATGACATATTGCGCGGTGGAACCCAACAGCATTTTGCGGGTCTTCGATTTTTTTTCAATACCGACAAATAAATGGTCAATCTCGTTTTCATTGGCAAATCCGACTAAATCTTCGCCGGGTGTAAGGCCTCGTACCAGTTGCTCGGTTTTGCATCGGACCCCGTCTTTTTCCAGGAAATCTTGAGCAAACTTTAGATTTTCCGCGGCTTCGCTGATTTCTTCGATTTTCTCTCCACTGCCGCCTTCCAGAGAAGTCACGACACAGACAAGGGCATCAAACGTCTTTGCATAGTTTTTCGCCTGGGACAGGGCAGATTTGGCAACCTCAGAACCATTGTATCCCACTAAAATTTTCATGGTGAATCTCCTAATTACTCCACCCTGAAAGATAGCGATATCAGGTGCACGTATAATATTATTGTACTTAAAGACAAAAACATAAAAATCAAATGCGCAGCATTAAATAATTAATCCGCCGGACTCAGGACCATAAAACAATTTTCAGTTTTGAAAGAAATATGTATCACCCTGAGTATGCTATTTTTTCAGGGCGGAGTAATTACATCCAGCGTTTGCGCCGTTTGTAGGATTTGACGTCTTTGAAAGATTTTCTACCGCCGGCCTGAGTCAGCCCCATGTAAAATTCCTTCACATCCGGATTATCCTTCAAATCTTTGGATAAACCTTCCATTACGATCTTGCCCGATTCCATGATATAAGCATAATCTGAGATTTCCAAGGCAATTTTGGCGTTCTGCTCGACAACCAGAATAGTGGTCTTCAACTCCTTATTAATGCGCTCTACATCCAGAAAAATTTCCTTGACCAGCAACGGCGCCAGTCCCAGAGACGGCTCATCCAGCATCAACATCTTGGGTGCTGCCATCAAGGAACGTGCAATCGCGATCATCTGCTGTTCACCACCCGAGCAGTAACCGGCCAGGCGGTTGGTGATCCTGGACAACCGTGGGAAGTGTTCATACATCAAATCCCGGTCTGCCCGGATATTGCGGGAGCCGTCTCCACGGGTGATGGATCCGGACCGGATATTTTCATCAACGGTCAAGTGCTTGAACACCCGACGTCCTTCCGGAACCATGACAGCCCCTTCTCTGACCACCCGGGTCCCCAGCTGGTTGGTTATGTCTTTGTTTTCAAATTTGATGTAGCCATCCTTGATAAAGCCGTTTTCCGGTTTCAGCAGACCGCTGATGGCCCGTAACGTCGTGGTCTTGCCGGCCCCATTGGTTCCCAGCAACGCCACGATACTGTCTTTGGCAACGTTGAGGCTTACACCCCGCAACACCTGGATGATATCGTTGTAAACGACCTCAATATTGTTGACTTCCAACAGATAATTATTGGTATTTTCAATTGTCATTATCTGGCGTATTCCTGATTTTTTTAAGGCGAAACCATAGCCCGTCAACTGTCCCGCAAAGATGCCGGGTTAGGCGGCCTGAATTCACCCTTGCCAGGCCGCCTCATCCGGTCCTTTTTTGCTATAGGTTAGATTGCACTAGTAACTGCAAGCAGTCTTATTTTTCAACGCAGTTACTACTTGATTAATTTTACGAATTCCGAGACAAACGGCGTGCCGACGGCCTTAAATACCCCGCCATCGACCACATAAATCTGCAAGGTATCCACACCCTCATGGTCTGTTTTGGAATAGTTCACCGGGCCCACCGTGGTTAACGGATAGTAGGAATTATAGCCGTTCATAGCCAACAGTTCTTCATACAGCGCTTCGCGAGTAATTTTCTTGCCCCGGGCTTTAGCACGCAAAATGGTTTCAACGGCAACCTGAGCCACCATGACACCGTTGGTGTAGTTATGGGAATTGGCAGCCTTGTTGTCACGGCCATAACGCTTTGCCAGAGCTAACTGGGCATCAGTACCCGGTCCGGGCTCGGATGTCAGCTTATAGGAAGTCGTCCAGTAGAAATTTTCGGCTGCCGATCCGGCCAGAGCAATCAGGTCGTTGCCGCCGGTATAATGGGCACCCAGAAACGTAATTTTTCCCTCTTCGCCAAAGCTCTTGGCAGATACACCCAGACGCTGGGCATCTTTAATGAGGGTTGCCACCGGGGATTGGACAGTATGGCAAATAACGTATTGCACATGTTTGCTCATCAGCCGCTTTAACATGGCGGTGTTATCCAGATCTTTGCCGTGTTCGACCACCTCGACGATTTCCATTTTCAGGCCGGCTTTGACGGCCTTCCTGGTGTCTTCCACCGGACCCCGCCCGAAGGCCGAGGGATGAATGAACATCGCCACCTTGGGGGGAGTGGCGCCCTTGTGGTTAGCCACGATGTAATCCGCCAACCCGATCATTTGACCGGAGTAAGAGGCAATCGGTAAAAAGATATAATTGGAGTCCACCAGGTTGCCGGCGTGAAAAGAAGCCGGGATGACTGCAATTTTTTCCTCTTCAAAATCTTTTTTTAAACTCAGGGTGCTTCCCGTGGAGTAGTTCAGGTACAGTTCAATGCCTTTATCTAAAAAATCTTCGAAATTTCGTTTGGTGATATCCGTTTTGTACTGATCGTCCCGAATAAAGATTTCGATTTTATCATCGCCCAGCAATTTTTCGTCGTTGACATATTTGATATAATCCTCGACCCCCTTGGAATAAGGGTTGCCGGCATCGGATGTCGGCCCGGTAATGGCCAGGGATAAACCAAGCTTGTAAACATTGCCGGCAAGCGCCGGCCCGCCAAAAACAGTGGTGAAAAAAAATGCCAGTGCAACTGCGGTAAACATCATTTCTCTTCTTTTCATTTGTGACTTCCTCCTTTTTACAATTAAGTTAAGCTGACGGGTTAAAAGAATCGTGATTTCTGCCAATATCCAAGAATGTTAGAATAAATTAAAAAAATTCCACATCAGAACTGGGCTCAATATCTAAACGGCCACAGCTTGAAATAACTGCGCACAATACGCCACCAATTGGCAATCCCCCGCGGTTCAAACATTAAAAATAAAACGATAACCAGGCCGAAGGTCAGCGGTTTTAAGGCGGTGGTCAGGCTCATCGCACCCGGGATAAAAGTCCCCACCAACTCGGATATGCGCTCGACCTGCAGATCCAGCATGATAATAGCCCCCGGACCGACAAGGGCTCCCACCAAAGTGCCAAGCCCGCCGACGATACCCATCGCCAGGTAGTTGATGGATTGTTGCAAGGTAAAGGATTCAAAGCCTACGCCACGATATAAATAGGCATGCAGTCCACCGGCGATACCGGCTAAAAAACCGGCCAGCGCAAAAGCGTAGACTTTCGTGAAGCCCGGATTCATCCCCATGGCATCGGCGGCCCGATCATTGTCGCGCACGGCTGCCAGGCACCGGCCGTAGCGGGTACGCAGTAAATTGCGAACCCCAAAGCTTAAAAGCACGATGGTCACCAGGATAGCATAATACCAGAAAAAGTAATGATCTCTTCTCATTACTTTCCCGGTAAACCAAAACACGCGCCCGACGGCAATGGTTTGGCCCTGATCGAAAAACTTCAGGAAGTTAATCGTCCATTGAAATATCATCTGAAACGACAGGGTTGCCATGACCAAATATAAATGCCTCAGGCGGAACGACGGCAGGCCGACGATGGCACCGAAAACAGCACCGACTCCTCCTGCGATCAGCAGCATCAGGGGCCAGGCATGGGTCAGCAATACATGGGAGTCTCCCAGGACCCGTGAAAAGGAGGCAATCGTGTAAGCCCCGATGCCCACAAAGGCCGCGTGCCCGATGGAAATCAGGCCGGCAAAGCCCGTCAGGAGATTCAGTCCCAGCAGGGCCACGATCGCAATCAGAACATTGTCGATTACCAACATATATTTGTTGCCGATTTTAAAAAACAGCGGCCAGCTGAAAATGGCAACCATAAAAATTATAAAAACAAGCCGGTCAATGTTCGTTAAGAATATTCGCTGTTCTTCTTTGTATGTGCTGAAAAAATTTCCAGTCGCTAGCCAACGATTAGCGGACATATTCTACACCCGTTCAATTTCATGTATTCCAAATAAGCCATGTGGTTTGAATAATAAAATAACCAGAAGAATTATGTAAGGTAAAACATCGGCAGTGCCGAACAGGCCCCAGTTGCCGTCGAGATAGCCGGCGGCAAACTGCTGGATCAGCCCCATGATGATCCCGGCGACCACGGCGCCGATGATCGAATCCAGGCCCCCGAGAATGACCACCGGAAAAACCGCTATGCCGAAGCTGTGCAGGGTATCGAAATTCAGACCGGTAATGTTGCCGATGATTCCACCGGCAGCCGCTGCGCTGAACCCGGCTGTAGCCCAGGCCAGGCCGAATACTCTGGGAATCGAGATACCAATGGACATGGAAGCCAGCTGATCATCGGACACGGCCCGCATTGAAATTCCCAGGGTAGATTTCTTAAAAAACCAGGTAAAGCCCACGATCAGGATTACCGTAATAATGACGCCTACCAACTGGGTCCAGGACATGGAGACGCCTGCGACCGAAAGAGGGGTGGTGGGTAAAAACTCCGGAAATGAAAAATTCTCAGTCCCAAAGGGTGTCAGATAAATCAAACCGTCGATGATCGACCCTAATCCGATGGTCACCATGATCACGGATATGATCGGCTCTCCAATCAGGCGGCGCAAAAATACCCTTTCCACGCTCATTGCCAGAAAAAAAGTGATGATGAGACTCATCACAAAGGCAATATAAATCGGGATTCCTGCCCAGACGGTCAGAGCATAAGTAATAAAAGCGCCGGCGGCAATGATTTGCCCGTGAGCGAGATTTAAAACCCGGCTGGACTTGTAGATCAACACAAAGCCCAGGGCTGACAGGGCATAGATGGAGCCGACGACGAAGCCGCTAACCACAAGCTGAAAAAAATAACTCATGCACCCTCTTCCATGGTAAAAAAAGATATTGTTGTTTCAACAGTTGTTGTTTGCCCGTCCTGGTACTGAAAAAAAGCTTCCACTTTTTTTTCGCTGACACTTTCATCGTAAAGTGCATCGTAAAATTCCCGGTACTTTTCCAAAATGAATTTACGGCGGATTTTTCCGGTTTTGGTCAACTCTCCGTCATCAACATCCAAGAGCTTGTAGAGAATGGCGAAGCGACGAATTTTAAAATACTCTTTCTCCACGTTTCTGTTGAAGTCAACCACCTGCTCCTTTACCAGTTCGGCAACTTCCGGTTTCTGGGAAAGGTCCATAAAAGTCGTAAAAGAAATCCCCCGATCTTCGGCCCATTTGCCGACCACGATGGGATCGATGTTGATCAGAACCGCTATAAAATTCTGTTTGTCGCCGAAGATGACCGCCTCCTTGATGTAAGGACTGAATTTGAGCTTGTTTTCCAGAAACATCGGGCTGAGCATTTCATCCCGGTTGTTGTACATAACATCCGACAGCCGGTCGATCACCACCAGATGGCCGTTGTCATCGATATAACCGGCGTCTCCGGAATGCAGCCAACCGCCTTCCAGCAACTCCTCGGATTTTTCGGCCATCTTGTAGTAGCCGACGCAGACCGACGGCGAGCGTGACAGGATTTCGCCCTGTTCGGAAATTTTACATTCGGTTTCGGGCAGCGGTATACCCACGGTGTCCGGACGGACATCCCCGTCACGATGCATATAGGCAATTCCAACGATCTCCGTCTGGCCATAAATCTGCTTCAGGTTCACCCCGATAGCCTGGTAAAAGGTAAACAGCTCCGGTCCCAGAGCGGCGCCTCCGGTGTAGGCCCGTCTTAATCGCTGCATACCGATCTGGTTGATCAGCGGTGTAAATACAAGGATCTTGCCGATCCAGGCCAGAAGCCGCAGGGGACCCGGCATTTTTTTGCCCAGCATACGATAAGTGGCCGCTTTTTCGCCGATCTTCATGAAATATTCATAAAACCGGCGGTTAAGCCAATAGGATTCATCTATTTTCAACCAGATTTGAGAGCGCAACGTTTCATAGATCCTGGGTGCACCAAACATAAAATGCGGACCGATTTCCTTTAAATCCTCCATGGCGGTTTCAACCGATTCCGGAAAATTAATGGTAATTCCGGTAGCCAGGGCAACGCCAAAAGAGTTCATTTGCTCACCGATCCAGGCAAATGGCAGAAAGGAAACGTATTCATCGTTTTTCTCCAGCGGATCGACCTTGGTCAACTGGATCCCCATATTGATATAGTTACGATGGGATATCATGGCGCCTTTGGGGAAACCGGTCGTACCCGAGGTCAGACAAATATGGCAAATTTCGTCAGGTTGGCCCCGGTCGACCCGTTCATCAAAACTATCCGGATTCTCTTTAAGGACTTCATCTCCTATGCGGTAAAGGTCTTCAATATCCATAAACCAGTCATCGGATCGATAGCCGCGCATCCCGCGAGGGTCTTCATAAATGACTTTTTTTACTTCGGGAATTCTGTCCCGGACCTCGATCAGCTTGTCGACCTGCTCCTGATCGTCGCAAAAGACAAGGCTCACATCCAGATAATCAAGGATACCCGCAATCTCATCGGGCAAAGTGGTTTGATATATTCCGACCGAAACCGCACCGATGGACTGGGCAGCGATGGAAACGATCAGCATCTCGGGGATATTATCGGTAATCAACGCCAGTTTGTCTTCTTTTTGCAGCCCTATTTTTTCGAGTCCCATGGCAGTCTTACATACCAGGTCGTAGAATTGGCGCCAGGTCAAGACATTCCAGATCCCGAAGTCTTTTTCGCGCAAAGCGACCTTATCCCCGGAGCTATGTACCCGCCGGCGCAACAGCTGCGGAATCGTATATTGTATTAAGCTGTCTCTGTCTGTCATACTGATTTAATCTTCTCCGATATAGGCTTCAATTACTTTAGGATCGGTAGCGACTTCTTCGGGTTTGCCCGACCCGATCAACACGCCGAAATCAAACACATGCACCTGATCGGAGATGTCCATCACAACGCCGAGATCATGCTCGACCAGCACGACGGAGATATTACGCTCCTGCTGAATATCCATGATGAAACGAACCATGTCCTCTTTTTCCTCGATATTCATGCCGGCCATGGGCTCATCCAGCAACAGCAGCGCGGGGGCCATGGTCAGCGCACGGGCGACTTCCACCCGCTTCTGAACACCGTAACTGAGGCTGCCAACCATTTTTTTTCGATAGGGTTCCAGTTCCATGAAGTCGATGACATCTTCAACATAGTGTCGATTTTCAGCCTCTTGCCGGGACGCTTTCCCGAAATAGATGACCGCCTGCAGCAGGTTGTATTTCAACTGTTTATGACGTGCCAGCATCAGGTTGTCGATAACGGACAGGCCACTGAAAAGCTCAATATTCTGGAAAGCCCGGGAAATACCTAATTGGGCGATCTGGTGCGGGGAGGCATGGGTGAGTTCATGATTTCCATAATGAATGACTCCGGATGTGGGATGGTAAAATCCGGAAATGCAGTTTAGTAGACTAGTTTTGCCGGCACCATTAGGGCCGATAATCGATGTAATCAGTCCCGATTTTATTTCAACATTAACATCGGAAAGGGCGTTGAGGCCGCCAAAGGTAAGTGTCACATCTGAAATAGTTAAAGTTGTCATAGCAATTTCAGCAAATAGAATGATTATCCTGCCAATAATCCGGTACGGTTCCAGTACAACCGAAATGAAACAGCCCGTGAATACAATTCATTTCATAGATGGCTTTCTATAAGATGCTTGCAATTTAGTCAAGAACGAAAAAAAATTGCAGCTATTTATGTCTTGTCTGCTCCAAAGTGGACATGGTTATAGAGAATCGGAACGATCCACGCTATAAAATAGCTACATTATGCCCCTTAAGATACAGAACGAGAAAATAATGTCAAGCAGATTAATTAGTGGGTATATAGTGGGTATTAACCACTATATGTCTTTAGACAACAGGTGGGATCTAAGGTTGATCTTTTTATTTTTCAGACCTAGCTTACAGCGGATATTATACCGGTGAAACATAATGGTATTTTTCGACAAGCACAGAATCTCAGCAATCTCTTTGTTGGTTTGTCCTTCCCTGACCAAATTGGCAACCCGGATTTCCATGGGCGTGAGACCAAAAAATTTCGAAGACAGTTTGCTGATAAAAGGAGATGTCATGTTATTCAGATTGGATTCCAAAATACTGACCAGCGTTTGCTGATGGGTGCTCAGCCGGCTTTTTTTCAATCTTACAAGATAGGGGCTGATCAACTCCTTCACATTGGACAATACATTCTCACCCAGTTCTTTTTTATCATCTTCTCTTTGTTTCAACAGCACTTTTAAGGCGATGTTGACTTCTGCCAGGTGGTGAGATTGGGCTTTAAGTTTATTTCCCTGTTTGCGCAAGGCTTCTTCAGCCCGGATGCGCTCTTCAATTTCCTGCTCTAGCCGCGCGTTGATTTTCGCCAGTTCGGCGGTTCGTTCCGCCACCAGTTCCTCGAGATGATCGTGATATTTTCTCAGCTCTATTTCAGTCTTTTTCTGCGCACTGATGTCGCGGAGGGTAACGATGTTGCCGGCAGGCTCATCGTTTCGGTCATAATAAAGGGTCGAACTGAGCTGAACAGCCAGCACTCGACCGTTTTTGGTTCTGCGTCTGGTTTCAAACAGCTGGATTTTTTGGCCGCTGAGCATTCGCCCGATAGCGACTTTGGTCTCAGGCCAGTTTTCCGGAGGGACGAAATCAATTTGTTTGCCCAGCAAATCCTTACTTGAAAATCCGAACGTTTGTTCGAAAGCAGGATTCACATAGGTCGCCTTGCCCTGAATGTTGTAAAGAACAATAGGGTCGGGAGACGACTCCAGCAGCAGGCGGTAGCGTTGCTCGCTTTTCCTCAGAATTGCCGCCGTCCGTTTTCGTTCCATCAGTTCCCGCCGCACATCAGCATAAAGTTTTCCCTTGTCCAGGGCCACCAGCGCCAGTTCGGCAAAACGGCCCAAAATGGCGTTATCTTCCTCTGTAAAGCGTCTATCGGGATTAACACTGGCAAGCCCGATGACGCCGTGCACCCGGTAGCGATCTTTCAAAGGAATCCCGACTACCGAATGAAGATCATCCAATGATTTATCATTGAGGCGCCCATCCCAGGAATGATAATCGGCCACCAGCAGAGGATGTTCAGATTTCCAGACACTGCCCCCCATTCCCTCCCCCAGCTTCACCCGGCGGCCCAGTTGACTTTTAAAAAAACCCATACCGACCTGCATTTGCATTTCACTTTCACCGGGTTCGAGCAAATAAATATAACCGTGTTCAGTACCGGTCAGCATGGCCGCACGCTGCAGTATCGTTTCCAGCAATTTTTCTTTGTCTAAATGGTCAATCAGGCCAAGGGACGTTTCATGCAGTGCAGTCAGATACTCGTTTTGCCGCCGTAACGATTCTTCTGCCTGTTTGGTTTTATAAATTTCTCTTTCAAGCTCGCCGGTGTGGAGCTCCAGTTCCTCATAGGTTAATTTTTCGGGTTTTAAATCCAACACGGCATGATCCCTCCGGAATAGGAACTTTGCGTGATCCTTTAGAATACTTCAACATGGTTTCGAGATGATCAGGATCTTTGATAACGTTGAAATACTCAAACTGTCGGCCCTGCCTGGCAAACGCTTCACGAGCTGCCCGGGTAAAAGGTCAAGCATCCTTTCCGTATATCTGGGTGTTGTCAAACATCTTTTATCTCCTCCGGTAGAGTTCAAATATGGTTGCAAAAAGCTTAACAACCATTATCTTTCAAGTCAACATTGACAATTTCGTAAAAAGTCAAGATTATCAAATTTCGATCTCCTAACCTATGAAACTATTAAGTGTGATATTTTCAAATTGGCAGTTTTTTGACTTTTTACGAAACCACCAATATTTCGAATTGACAAAAATATGGCTTTTGATAAATATTAACGGTTGCAAGGTTTAGATCGTGAAGGAAAAGCAAGAGCTACGTAAAGTTGCGACAATCAAAAACGAGCTCGGACTGCATGCTCGTTCGGCTGCTCAGATAGCCCACATCGCCGGAAACAGCGCAGCCGATGTCTGGCTCGAGAAAGATGGAAAAATGGCCGATGCATCTAGTATTATAGATATTTTGACCTTGGCATGTGGAAAAGGGACAAAAATAGCGATTATCATCGAAGATTGGGTGGATATCAACATCTTAAACGCCATTGTCGATCTCGTTGATAGCGGATTTGGGGAATAGGTAAAAATGTCGGGACCAGCTGTTGAAGAAACAACGCTTAAAGGCATCAGTGCATCTCCCGGTATCTGCATCGGAAAGGCTTACCTTGTGGATAGAGAAGGGGTGGATGTCATCAAAAAGTATTATCTCAAGGAGGGGAAAATACAAAGTGAAATCAATCGGTTTAAGGCGGCCGTAAAGAAAGCCAAGGATGAAATTCACACCATCATCGAAAACAGTCCGCAAGAACTGCAGCAGGCCCATATTCTTGAAACGCACCTGGCGCTGCTGAATGATAAACTGCTCTATGGAAAAACCATTGAAATTATAGAAAAAGAAGGTGTCAATGCTGAATGGGCGCTTAAAAAAGTCGTGTCAAATTTAAATTCGATATTTCAAAACATGATCGACTCCTATCTGAAAGAACGGGCGTTGGACGTGGTTCAGGTATCGGACACTATCATGCGCAACCTGGTGGGGGTGGAATCCGAAGATATCTCCGCCATTGATAAGCGTGTCATTCTGGTTTCCGACGATCTGTCGCCGGCAGACACCAGTCAGATAAACATAGCACTAATTATGGGTTTTATAACTAATCGCGGCGGAAAAACCTCCCACACCGGTATCATGGCCCAGGCACTTGAAATCCCGGCCGTCGTCGGACTGCTCAATGCAACCACGGCAATAAAAAACGAAGATCTCATCATCGTCGATGGAAGTACCGGAAAAGTTGTCATCAATCCGAGCGAACAGTCTCTGGTCGAATATGAAGAACGAAAAATTCAATATGATGACTACAAAGTGGGTATTGCCCGGGGGAGCCATCTTAAAGCGCAAACTACCGATGGTGTCCAACTGGAGGTAATGGCAAACATTGAGCTCCCGGAAGAAGTTGTAGCAGTGAAGAATTATGGGGGGGACGGCATCGGTCTTTATCGAACGGAATTTCAATATATGAATCGTGCGGAATTCCCAAGTGAGCAAGAACTGTTTGACAAGTACCGGGATGTGGTCGAGGTCATGGCTCCCAAATCCGTCACGATTCGTACCCTGGACATTAATGGCGACAAGGCGGTCGCCAACCACACCGGCTACGACGAAATCAATCCGGCTCTCGGACTTCGCGCCATACGGTACTGTTTGAAAAAACCGGATGTATTCAAGACCCAGCTTCGGGCGATTTTAAGGGCGGCGGCATTTGGCTCCGTCCGCATATTATTTCCCATGATATCAGCCTATCACGAGATTTGCAAAGCTGGAAAATTTTTGGACCAAGCCGCTGATTCTCTCGAAAAAGAAGGGTTGCCTTATAACCGGGAGATTGACATCGGGATTATGATTGAAGTCCCCTCAGCAGTGGTTGTGGCAGATTTATTAGCAGAAAAAGTCGATTTTTTCAGTATCGGCACGAACGATCTCATCCAGTATGCTCTGGCAATCGACCGTGGCAATCGGCATGTGGCCGATCTTTATCAACCCTTGGATCTATCGATTATCCGCATGATCAAGCATGTGGCGGACGTATCCAGGGACAAAGGCATCGGTATTTTCATGTGCGGCGAGATGGCGGCAACGCCCCATCACATTCCCCTGCTGCTTGGCATGGGCATGGATGAGTTGAGCATGAACCCGCAATCAATTCCGCAAATCAAACGGGTGATTCGTTCCATAGACACCGGAGATGCCCGGTCATTCGTCCGGGAAGCCCTGAAAAAGAAAACCGCCAGGGGGGTTTTCGAATTGTCGAAGGATGCATTCGGCGATACGCTTTCGGCCGTGACGTTTTCCTAATGGATAAAAATCATATAAAAATAGTTTCCCATAACCGCAAAGCCCGATACGACTATCACATCGAAGATGAATATGAAGCCGGAATGGTGCTTAAGGGAACGGAGGTGAAATCAGCCAGAATCGGCAAGGTCAACCTCAAGGATTCTTACGCCAGAATCGAAAACGGTGAAGTATTTGTTTATCAGATACACATCGGACCCTATCCGTTTGCCTACTATGGGAATCACGATCCATTGAGAAAGCGAAAGCTTTTAATGCACAGGCAGGAAATCAAACGCCTTTACAGTAAAGTGAATGAAAAAGGTCATTCCCTGATTCCCTTAAAGATGTATTTTAAAGGCGGCAAGGTCAAACTGTCCCTGGCGCTTGCAAAAGGGAAACGAAAATACGACAAACGCGATGCCATCCGGCGCCGCGATGAAAAAAGAGATCTCGACCGCGCGCGCAAAGAATATAGATGACCGTTCACAGGTTCAAGGTTCACCGCTCCGGGCTAAGGACCAAGAAGGCATTAAAAACCCGAAGTCCTCGTTAAAAGTGCTCATTTTCGTGAAGTACCATACGCGGTTACAGAGTACAGACTACGTCCTCGTCCCTTATTTCTATAAAATTCTGATTCACGAGGACGGACAAGAGTACGAAAAAAATCAGATTAAATCGCATGCATACGCCCTGCATCTTTTCTTATTTTCCGCATTCCTGACACCTTTATCTGTTATGAACCTCTGAACCCGAGCCCTCTATCCCCTGAAGCTTTGAACCCAGAACCTCTGAACCCGGAACCTCTGAACCCGGAACCTCTGAACCCGGAACCTCTGAACCCGGAACCTCTGAACTCAGAACCCGGAACCTCTGAACCTCTGAACCTCTGAACCCACAACCCCTTTAAAACAAGGCACTTTTAAGAAGCGTCATGGCCTGTTGGCCGCCTTCGGACTGCACAAAATCCAAAATGACCGGCACGAACTGATTAACCATATCCGGCGATAAACCAAGTTTACTGAAACTGTCCGTCAGGGCGGCCACACCTCCCACCGATCCGGCAGAACCACCAAGCAAAGAAGAAGCCTTGCCGGCCAAACCGCCGGCCTGGGGGGCTGCGGAAATAAGCGAATCAATGCCGGGCACGGCGTTGAGAAGCTGAGAGTAATCACCGGGACTCATGTTACTCTTAGCCTCTCTGAAAACAGCACCGGCGCCTCCCGTAGCCTGCTCCTCGGATACACCGAGCGTGTCAACCAGCGAACCGATCAATTTGCCCGCACCGGCCGATACCGGCCCGGTTATGCTGAAAATCCCCACTGCCAATAAAACGATTGTTTTGTTGATAACTCTTTTGTTCATTTTAACCTCCAGACCCGCATAAACCGGAAAAACAAAATCACAAATCCTGTCCAGGAGCGAGAATGCACCCCTTGAACCCCAAAACCCCCGAACCTCTGAACCCCTGAACCCCTGAACCCAGAACCCTGAACCCAGAACTCTGAACCCAGAACCCAGAACCCAGAACCCAGAACCCTGAACCCTGAACCCAGAACCCAGAACCCTGAACCCAGAACCCAGAACCCAGAACCCTGAACCCAGAACCCAGAACCCAGAACCCAGAACCCTGAACCCAGAACCCTGAACCCAGAACCCAGAACCCAGAACCCTGAACCCTGAACCCAGAACCCTGAACCCAGAACCCAGAACCCAGAACCCAGAACCCTGAACCCTGAACCCAGAACCCTGAACGCAGAACCCAGAACCCTGAACGCCTACGAAAGATGATAAGCACGCTTAAAAGGCTACGCAATGGAGGCCAAGGATTAAATTCTTGACAAAACGCCAAAATTTGCTTAACTTTCAGCCATAACTGCTCTTTTACATAATCCCTAAAGACCGACCTCACATCTCCTTTGTGCTTTGAGCCTTGAGCTACAAAGGAAGTTTGCACTTGGGGGCGAAACGGCTTCGACGGGGACAAAGAAGCTTAAGCTGCATACCGAGCTCCTGTCGGCTCGTTAAAATGATGGGACCTAAACATAATCGCAGATGATTATGAATATGCCCTGGCCGCATAAATAGGCCAGCGTTCTGCCGGGTTACTCCTGCGCATCCGGTAAGAGCGTCGACTAGCAGGATAGTCGGCACCGACTGCCCGTGACGGTACCGGCGAAACTTAGCGGGATAGCCGGTTGGGTATCCAGCCTGAAGGAGACGTAGACGGCGAAATCTAAATTTCAGGATAAGTATGTAGATGTTTAAGTGGAATGTTTTCGGACGCGGGTTCGACTCCCGCCGCCTCCACCATAATAAATTCAATTAAATCAGTTATTTATAAAATATCGCCCTCTTAAAACCTGATTTTTTGGTTGTTCACAAGTCAGTCACATCTCGCAGTTTCAATTCTCAAAAAAAACCGAACATGAGAACTCGGATACGGCCAAGTTCATTTATACAGGTTTCACCGTAGAAAGGTGCTTCGCATTTCAATTTAATAATAATTCGGTTTAGCAAGAATTTTTTGCTTGCAAATTTTCCTAAAATCATATATTTTCTTGATTAAGAAAATGAATAGAAATAGGAAAATACCAACCGAAAACTAAATGCTCGACCAGCTTCGGGAAGATAGGATCCAACTTCCACCACTGGCTTTACGCTTTTTGGAGGACCAGCCGGACGTTGGGGCAAAAAGACGCTTCGACGCAATTATCGAGGCAAAATGGCAGCAGAATATAGCAAGATTCGCTGTCGAATGTAAAGCCCTTTCAACGCCCAAGGTCTTTCAGGATAGTGTCAATTTTCTGAAATCATTTTCCCTTCCCAATGATTATTTGCCAATGCTTTTAATGCCTTTCTTAAGTGAACAGCAGCTTCAGGAGCTGGAGAGGGAAGGGCTTAGCGGCATTGATCTGTGCGGAAATGGCGTGGTGATTGTACCGGGCACAATTGCCGTGTTCCGCAGTGGCGGGAAGAACCGTTTCCCCTCTTCGGCCCTAATTAAAAACATATACCGGAAAAACAGTTCTATGGTGGGGAGGGCTTTCCTCCTCTGTGCCGACTACCAAACCGTTCAAGATATCCGCACAAAGATCAACCAACGAAATCTCCTGGTGAACCGTTGGGATAAAAAACCCATGAGCCTCTCAACCGTGTCGAAAGCCCTGAAAACGTTGCAAGAAGATCTGATTGTCACGCGTGAAGAAACCATTCGCCTGCTGCAGCCCGACAAGCTACTGGGAAAATTGCGCGAAAATTATAACCCTCCTGCAGTAAAGGAGCGGGTCCGTCTCAAGATATCGGAAGAAAATGGGGAGGTTTGGAAATTGCTGTCCAAACAATCACAGACATTGGATTTGCCCCTTATGGCTTCAGGAACATCATCCGTTGCACGATACGCCGTGATGCAGCGCGGAGATTTATTGTCTGTTTACTGCCCGAAAGTGGAGATGCTGCTTGAACGGTTGCCTGGAAGTCAGTCGGATCGATTCCCAAATCTTGAGCTTTTGGAGACAGAGGATGAAACGGTCTATTTTGATGCCCGGCAGGAGGGGAATTTCTGGTGGGCCTCCCCGGTGCAGGTTTATCTGGAACTGATGGCCGGCGATAAGAGAGACCAGGAAACTGCCGAACAACTAAAAACGTTAATTTTGAATGATGTTGGGCCAGTGCGACAATGATTACGATAACAGATCTTCAAACGGCTTTGCTCGACTTGCTTCAAAAACTACGAGATTCAGAAATCAAACTCATCATCGGAGGTGGCTTCGGTATCTATCTCAAGACCAATCACGTTAAACGTCTGGAGATGAGGACACTTTTGGATCAATGGCCTGAACAGCGTTCCACCAACGACCTCGACTTGTTTCTACGTCCTGATTTGCTAATCGAATCATCCAAGTTAAAACCGATGGTAAGCGCCATCACCGGCCTGGGTTATCAGGTGGTCCCCGGAGCGGAAAATTATCAGTTTGTCAAAACCGGACCGGGAGGCACTGATGCGGGCAGCGTTAAAATAGATATTCTAACCGGTCCGCAAAGTTGTTTTCAAGGAACTCGAGTGAGGGCAGACACCCGCCGTGCTCGCCCCAAACCTTCTGCCGGCATGCATGCCCACCCCGTAGATGAAGCTCTGACCTTGGAGGAGGGCTTGCTACCAATATTATTGACGGGAACAATCAGTTCAGGTGAAACTTGGGAGTCTGAAATCTTCCTGCCGCATCCCTATACGTTTTCGATGATGAAGCTTTTCGCATTCAGGGACCGGCTCGACGATCCTGACAAAGAGTTCGGCCGCTACCATGCACTGGATTTGTACACTATTTTGGCAACAATGACGGAGGATGAGTGGGAATATGCCCTCCAACTGCGTGATTTGCATAAGAATGATCCCTTTACTATAGAAGCTGGGTACTTGGTTTCTAAGTACTTTTCCACCTCTGAGCGTATGGGCATGATCCGGTTGAGAGAAAGCCCTTATTCTCGGCCCCAATTACAGAATGAAAAATTCATGTCTGTCCTGCAGGAGCTGTTTCCTTATCAAAAAGAATAGTTGTTCACATGTTGTTCATGTTGAAATTAATATATTGAAATAATTGATAATATTTGATGTGAAGACAGGTTCGACTCCCGCCGCCTCCACCAGTCTTCGCTCGCAGCGGAGCGAAGAGCGAAGACTGCCACGGCGTAGTCCGAAGGGCGAAGACGGGCCTCTTGATTTAAGACGAGCATATGCGCTGCAAGCTTCGCCCTGGCAAGCCGGAGTAATTTTCGTTCGAAACGCAGTTGAGAACGAAGACTGGAATCAATGGTTTGAAAAATTTTCATTATGTTTACATTTTAGTCAGTGACTCTGACAAAACGCGCCATTACACTGGTGTTACTGAAAATCTGGAAGCTCGACTCAAAGCACACAACAACAGTCAGGTCCCTCACACTGCTAAATACCGCCCATGTCGAATTTAGACCGCAATTGCTTTTCGTTCTCGAGAAAAAGCCGCCGAGTTTGAAAAATATCTCAAATCTCATTCCGGCCGTGCTTTCACTTCAAAGCACTTCTGATTTCATAACTCCTTATCACTTATAAGGACTTTGGGATTCGTTAAGCTCATAACCTTCATCATTTTCCAACTCTCTGCGGCCTATTGCCTTTGCACTCAGTTTAGCTTTTGTTTCCATCACAAATTCTTTATCACCGACAGCTATGCTTTCCGTTCATTTTGAATCGCGTTGGTTCGATCCATTTTTAAAACTTCCTCTACCCAATTGTGTCCTGGGGTCGGACGACCCTGAGTCCCGTCTGCCCGCCATAGACCGTTTGGAGGGCTTCCATCCGGACGGTTCGAGTCTCTACAGACGGGTCCTTGTGCCGATTCACGCCAGAAAGAGCACCGTCCTGGCATGGCTCTATGTCGGTGATAAATCCCTCAAGAGTGGAATAGATCTCATTCCAACTGGCATCTGGTCGGAATAGACGCCGAATGCCCCAAATTCAGAAAAACGATTGACAGCAACTGTCACTAACTGCATATTAGATGGTTGTTGTAGGTATTATGAAGAAATTTCTATCTTGCTGTCAGAGAGGTATACCTGATGGATGAAAAAACAGGCGATGTCCTGACCATCGAAGAGCTCTCCATTTACCTGAAAATCTCGAAATCCACGCTCTACAAGCTCGTTCGGGAGGGTAAGGTTCCGTCCCAGAAGGTGGGGCGGCACTGGCGCTTCCGGAAAAAGGCCATCGACCGATGGCTGGATGAAACACGAGTTGAAGACCAGAGTGGGAGATGAATAACATGCGGATAAACAAAAGTTTAGATAGAAAATGGAGGGACGAGTTATGAATATAAACGCAAGCATCATTGATCAGAGGATAAGAGGTATTATCGAAGATCACGCTGATTTGTTGCCTGATGGAGATGAAAACAAAAAAAAATCATCCGCATTTGTTCTGCTCTGCATGTCTGCCGCTTTGGAGCTTACTTTGGAAGAAGCGGCTGAATTACTCACCGAAGGCGGAAACGACGCAGGAGTAGATGGCATTCACATCAGTGAAGTAGATGACGGAGAATTTGCAGTAACAATTTTTCAGGGGAAATATAAGGTCAAAGACCTGAGAGGGGTTGCTAATTTCCCGGAAAATGGAGTCCAAAAGGCTGTTAACACAGTGGCAACTCTTTTTGATCCGGCAAAAAAAATTGAGCTAAATGACAGAATAGCTCCCAAGGTAGAAGAAATTCGTTCTCTTGTACGTGACGGTTATATTCCAACTGTGCGCGTCGTTCTTTGCAATAATGGTGCAAAGTGGAACGATCAGGCGCAAAACTGGATTGATCAATCAGGCTTTGCTGATGATCAGGTAATTTGGATTCATTACAATCATGACAGTATTGTCGCTGTCTTGCAACGCAAAAAAACTGTAGATGATTCTGTTCGTTTGCAGGGTAAAGCTGTTATTGAAGACTTCAATTTCCGTCGGGTTCTGGTTGGGAAAGTGGCTGTGACTGAGATTGCTGAACTTTTTAACCGACACAGCGATCTGTTATTGGAACGAAATATTCGACGTTATCTCGGGTTACACTCCAACCGCGTCAACTTGGCTATTCATGAAACTCTTGTTGATAAAGAAAAAAGGGGTGATTTCTACTTTTTTAATAATGGAATTACGATGATATGCAAAAAATTCCGTCATAATGCGCTGCAAGGAGAAAACTATCAACTAAAACTGGAAGGCATGCAGATTATTAATGGTGGACAAACATGTAAAACCATCCAACAAACGCTCTATCCTTCTCAGAAACAGTTGTTTAATGAATCGTTTGAAAATGTATATGTATTGCTTCGTATTTATGAACTGTCAGAGGATGATCAAGACTTTGTTCGTGATATCACTTACGCAACCAACAGTCAAAATCCTGTGGATTTGCGGGATCTGCGGTCTAATGACGGGATTCAGAAACAACTTGAAATAGGCATTAAGGATCTTGGGTATACATACAAACGCAAACGCGAAGAAGGTGGCGGCGGTTCGTCTGTTATCACCAGTTCCATTGTTGCCGAGTCGGTGCTTGCCATCTGGCGAAAAAGGCCACAGCAGGCAAAATTTCGCCGAAAAGAACACTTTGGAAAGCTCTACAACGCTATCTTCAACGAACTAAACGCTGCCCAGGCACTTTTGGCAACCATGATATTCAGACATGTTGAAAACGAACGAAAGCGCCCAAGTATGGCCAATCCTCCGATTTTTCTTCCATACGCATCCCACTATATTTCCATGTTGGTTGGACGAAAATTATTGGCAGATAAAAATGTACAACTTTCTGATATTGACCATCGTAATTTCAAAAATATCCATGATCATTTTGAGAGTAAAAAAAGTGAATATTATCAGGATTCCATCAATGACGTTACAAAAGCATTAACGGATTTATATGGCGAACGAGAAATTTCTCTTCAACAGCTATCGGCTACTTTCAGACGTGGAGATCTTATTGAGATGTTGGCAGAATAGGGATCGGTTTAGTTCTCAATGACAAAGATTGATGCAAACAGCTGGTACTACAGTCCCGACCACGGGCAACTCTGCAAGGTCATCGAAACCCAGAGTCTCTGGGGCGATACGACCTGCCGTGTCTGGCTGCCCGGTTCGGATTCGGTGGTGCGTATTCCTGCGGCCAATCTTAAGCCGCTTGAGGACACTGCAACCGGCACGCCAGAGCAAATAACCTACGTTGCCGCTGCGGCCAGGGTGGCCGACGCGCTTACCCAGGACGTTTTGCTCGCGCCTATCGAATCCTCGGTTACAACAGCGTTATGCTCTGTACCTACAACGTCAAGGGCTTCCACGCATCCCCGACAGTGCGCTATATGGGAGATGGGATGCAGATTTAGGGAGGATTCCGAATACAGCTTCTCAAAGCGGATCACTTCCCCGGCTGCACTGCAGCCAAAGCACTGCCACAGGTTTTTATCGGCATGATGGATAAAGGTGTGTTTTTATCGTCGTGGAAGGGGCAAAGGCCATGATAGCTTTTACCGTTCTTTTTTAACTCGATTAACCGCCCGGGATGCCTTGCCAGGCCATCAACCCTGACCCGCAAAAGTCATCCGGTTGATGGCATTTTTTCTTGTCGAAGATCCCTGCCTTAAAAAACCTGTCAAGGGAAAAATCAAATAAATTCAGACGACAAAAAAAGGACATGCGCCTGTGGCGTCGATTTAGTCAGATCAAAAAATTGGATGCCAAAGAAAAGCGGCGATTTTGCAACTATTAGACGCATTCATTGAGAGGAAAAAATAAAAATCCAAAACGGTTAATGATCGCAATGTTAGATTTTGAGGATTAAAAAATGCAAACACAGTTAGATGAAGGCAAACTCAAACAAATTTTCAAAGAGGCTTTGATTGAAGCCCTTGAAGAAAAAAAAGATGTTTTTCATGAGCTCATTGTCGAAGCGATTGAAGACATCGGCCTGATCAATGCCATCCGGGAAGGACAGAACACAGAGACGGTTAGCAAACAAGAGATTTTCGATATACTGGAAGGACAGGCGTGAACATAGAATTTAAAAAGAGCTTTGCCAGGGATTTAAAGAAAAAAAGCAAAGAATGCAAACCTGCGTTCACGTGTACAAGAGGTTATCCAACAAGTCGATGAGGCTAATCTTACTGATGAAATAAGAAATCTCAAAAAACTTAGAGCCAAGGGTAATTACTATCGTATCCGACTTGGTAATTATCGTATCGGTTTAACGATGGAAGGGGATACGACCTGCTTTGTCAGAATACTGCACCGCAGTGAGATCTATCGATACTTTCCGTAAAAAATAAGGTACCCAACTGAGATGATATTCTGATAACAGATCGTTATCTTTGCATCCAACGCCTTTTATCCTTATAAATTTTTAGCAGGCATTCTCTTTTGTAACATCAATCGCCGACTGCAGTTCATCGACTGAGAAATTACGATCCAATTTCCGGGAAATATAACGAAGTCGGCTTAACTCCGGAATAACAGCCTTTTTTATTTATTTCGAAATTGATCTGACGAGTCCATGGACGGCCGGAAAAACAACATATAACTATACTACTTCAACCCATAGGTGCATAGTCTCAAGTCAGTGATTCAGGTAACCGGATGACTAAAACCGGGATTGCGGATTTCCTGACGACCCATTTGGCGGTGCTGCCGATCAGGACATCGGTGATGCCGCTGTGGCCGTGGGTGCCCATGACGATGAGATCGCAATTCTGCTCTTTCGCTGTCTGAACTATAATTTCAGCCGGGGTTCCGTTTTTGATCAGAATTTCATCGGTGACAAAGGCCTGATCTTTTTCATCGGCCTTTACCTCTTCGGAAAATGCCTGAAGAACTTCCTTTAGGGCGATATGATCCCTTTTTTTGCCGATCAGTTGATCCCGAGCTTCGGAATAATGTCGCATTTTGATTTCCTGCCAGGTGTCGGTATCGATCATGTTCGATATAAATTGTTCCCCGGGAAATTCTGCCAGCACATGCAGGATTGTAATGCCGGCGCCATACATATTGGCAAGGCTGACCGCATAGGAAAAGGCGTGAACAGCGGTTTCCGACAAATCGGTTGCATACAGGATTTTTTTGATTTGAATGTTCGGTAGTTTCATCTTTACATCCTTTTCTAACGGATCAGCAGAAAGAAAATTCCATCTTCCCCTTGCGTTCTCTGCAAGCTCCGCAGTTAGCTATTTTCCATCCATAAATGGCCCTTTTTCCTCTGAGCGGCGTTCTCCGCGGGTTTACGTCTGCGAAGTACGAAAAGTACGTCTCAACGTAAACCCTTGT
>JAJRVC010000096.1 GCA_024277475.1 Deltaproteobacteria bacterium | reverse complement strand
TGCTAAGTACGAAAAGTACGTCTCAACGTAAACCCTTGTGCGGCCTTGCTCAGAGAAAAAATTGCTCATTTCTGAATTGGAAACTTACGCCAGTGCTCATGGATAAAAAAGGCTTCGTGGACGGGCACTAACTAACTTGTAACCCCAGATGAAGACACGATCCCTTTGATACGGGCTGTCAGGTTTTTATTAACACCGGAGCACTGAATCTCCTGGCAAGAGCTTATTTTACATTGCTCAATTATCTATATTCACATTTGGGGACCTGACACGGCCGTATTATAATCTTATAAGTCGCACCAGGCGGGCTGAACCGCTCAAACCTATATTCTAATTTCGTTGATTGCATGTAAACTCAGTTTTCCCCCATTCGGCATTCCAGATTTCCCATTCCCCTTTCCACATTCCAACTTCCGTTTTCCCCATTCCAATGTCCCGGTTCAATTATCCTGCTATTGACCACAAGTCAAGTACAGTCGTAATTTAAATATATCTGTATTTCTACAACACCAGATATCGTTGATTGGGTGATTAGTTGATTGATTAAATGGTTATAAATATGAATTTATCCCCTATTTGCAAAATAATTGGACCCTGGCACTCAGGTTTCATGTGTCAGGAGCTAAAAAAGTAAACGCAGGGCTGAAACCTGGTCCGCTCCCGACGGAACACCTGGAACCTATTCTCCGAAAGGCTTTAATACGCACGATAATGTCCAAAAAAAAGAGCTATTTTTGGAATATATTATGAGGCTTGAATTTTAACCAATTGATCGCTTTTCTGAAAATTTTTCTTGACAAAGATCGATACATCGATTATGCGTTTTACATAATAAGATTAATATTTCACATTGTGCAATCATATGTACCGAAAAACCCAAGCAATCGAAAAAGCTTTGAAAATCCTTTTGGCTTTTACGCCCCAAAATGGAGAAAAGGGCACTTTGGAAATAAGCCGAATATTGGATCTGAACAAAGCCACGGTATCTCGTATCGTTAACACCTTGAACGATTACGGCTTCCTTTCTCGGGACCCTCAAACAAAAAAATTCCGACTTGGCCCTTCGATAATCAATCTCGGATTAGCCGTTAACCGATCTGTTAATAAAAATTTAGTCCTGATTGCCACACCGTTTATTGATAAATTGCGGGATAATATCGGTGAAACGGTAGTATTTAATGTTCTTTCCGGCAACAATGTTATCATCTCCTACATCGCAGACAGCCCCAGAACCATTCGAGTTAATGTAGAACTCGGTATGATAGGCCCTACTCATGCCACAGCATCAGGCAAAGCGATTTTTGCCTTTATGCCTCAAGCTGCTGTTGAAGGGCTATTACGACAGAAAATGCATCGCTTCACTCCTAATACCATAACGAATCCGGATAAGATTAAAAAGCATTTCCAGCAAATAAGAAAACAGGGATACGCACTCGACAACGAAGAGATAGAAGAAGGATTTAAAGCAATCGCTGTACCGGTTTTTAATTTTGAAGGTCAACCAGTCGCGGCCGTTGGGGTGGTTGGAATTTCTCAAGGTGCTGCTTTGAGAAATGATTCATTCATTATTCCCTTACTAAAGGAAACTGCCGATAAAATTTCCGTTCGATTATATTGTGTTGAGTCTCCAATGAAAGATAAAGATGTCGAATAGGAATTTTTTTTGAAGATGTGAAATCCTAATCCTCTATAAGGCAATATATTGCGCGAATCTTTATCAAAATTTAGAAGGAGGTAAGTATCCTATAAGGGCGATTACGAAAAAAGTGGAAACATAAACCCAATTAATATAAAGGAGGTTGAAAATGCCTAGAAAAAAATTCCCTTTGGTTGCGTTTATTGTTATGGTTGTTTTCACCGGTATGACGCTGTTTGGTGGGCCGGTATTGGCGGCGGATAAAAAGGTTTATCGCTGGAAAATTCAATCATTGTTTCCTCGTGGTGATGTGTCTACAGATAACCTGACACATTTCGCCGACTCTGCGGCCAAAAGAAGCAATGGCCAACTTAAGATTTCGGTCTTCGCTGCTGGAGAGATAGTTGGGGGGCAACAGCTTTTCGAGGCGACTAAGAGAGGAACATTGCAAATGCTCCATGGCGCCCCACCAGCATGGTCCGGTCTTGTTCCTGTCGGCGCAGTAGAATTCGGTTTGCCTTATCAATGGATTGTCCCGCAAGAAAAGACATTTAAGGGAAAAGCTGAAGCCATTCGTAAATTCTTTTTCGAAAGCGGCTTTGCAGACCTGCTCCGTGAAGAGTACGGCAAACACAATCTTTACTGGCTGGATATCCATACCTATGGTCCGGTTCCCTTCTTGCTCTCGAAAAAGCCTATTGTAACCTGCGATGATATGCAGGGATTGAAAATTAGAGATGGAGGGATTTGGACCATTTGGCACAATATGCTAGGCGCACGAGGTGTCGACATGCCGGGTTCCGAAGCCTATATGGGTCTTAAGCTGGGCACCATCGATGCTGTCAATTGGGATGTCGGTGCAGTAACCAGCCTGAAATGGCACGAGGTAGCTCCATATTGGGTTCGCGGTGAGGAAAATGAACATTCTTTCGGACACATCATGGTGAACATGGATGCGTGGAAATCTCTGCCTGATGATCTCAAAGATGCCCTTAAGGGAGCGGCGAAAGACTATTGGGACCTTCTTGTTAAGGTCTATGGAGATGAACTCGGAATATGTGAAAATCTGGTGGAAAAAGGCGAGCTAAAGATGACCCAATTGGATACAGCTTGTATGAACAGGCATCTAGAAGAAGCCAAAAAGCTTTGGGATGAACGAGCCAGCAGTGACGCTGTCACCGCGAAAGCAATAAAAATGGTCAAAAAATGGCGAGGTATTAAGTAATTACTCTCTCATACTAATGATCAGATAAATAGGAGGGGGGGGTGATCTCCCGTCCCACGGTCTCATCTAAGTTGACCTTAGATTATGGAAATGAATTTCTCCTTGAGGGGTTCTCCCCATGATAAAAGTAGTAAACCGGGTATTAGATGTAGTTGATGGAATTAGTGATCGAGCGGGAAAGGTGGTAAGTGTCCTTGTCTTTATCATGGTGTTCTTAAGCGCATTCGAAGTTGTTGCTAGATATGTGTTTAACCGCCCGACTCTATGGGTATGGCCGATTAATAGACAGATCTTTGCTGTGTTCATACTTTTTGGAGGGGTTTACGCCTTGCGTCATGGAGCGCACATTAGGATCGAAATGGTCTATTCTAGTTTCCCTCCAAAGTTCAAGCGGTTTGCAAGAGCTGTAGATTCGTTGGCCTTTCTCTCCTTTATGGGTGTGTTGATCTGGCAGGGCTCGTGGGTGGGTTGGAATTCTATTGTATCTTCTGAAACGGCCGGTGGCGCTTTTCCAATACCTCTCTACCCACTTAAATCGCTTATACCTTTAGTTGCTATACTTTTCATCATTCAAGAGTTAGCTAATTTAATTAGAGGTAGAGACTGAAATGTGCTTTTCTCTTAAACACCTAATACCGATCACACAAATTAATTCCCTTTGGATGGGAGTATAGAACGATATGGGAATTGAATTGATATCAGTCTTCTTGTTTGGTGGTCTCCTCATTCTCTTAGGCCTCGGAGTCCGCGTTGCTTTCGCCCTCGGTGGTATCAGCGTTTTTATGACTTATTGGCTGGAAGGTGCTAACGCACTTTACACGGTTACAGAAACCACCTACCGGGTAATAACAAATTCTGCCTTGATTATCATTCCTCTAATCCTCTTGATGTCTAATTTTCTGGTCCATTCTGGTATTTCAGACAGAATGTATCAGGCACTGGGTTACTGGCTATCGGGCTTGAAGGGCAGTCTGGCCGTGGTATCGCTCGGGGTATGCGTTGCACTGGCCATGACCGGTGGATTCGGACCTGCCACCTTGACCATGGGCACCATAGCGGTACCGGCCATGCTTAAGCGGGGATATGATAAATCATTGGCTTTAGGCAGTGTTATGGCGGGCGGGGTCCTCGGATGCGTCATTCCGCCTAGTATTCTCATGATCATTTTTGCCTATATCGCCAGGGTCTCAGTGGGAAAGCTTTTTTTTGGAGGGGTTCTGCCCGGTTTCCTCTGCGCGGTTTTTTATTTCCTATATATTGTTATAAGGTGTTATTTCCAGCCGCATTTAGCTCCCGCTTCAGCCGAGCATGTTAGCTGGAAAATGAGGTGGATATCTCTTAGGGAAATTTTCTTTCCCGCCTTAATCGTTATCGCGGTATTGGGTTCGATTTTCTTCGGGATAGCCACGCCTACTGAGTCAGCGGCTGTTGGCGCAACTGGATCCTTTATCGTCTGTCTCATATACCGCAGGCTCACATGGAAGGTCTTTATGAATTCATGTCTTGAGACCTTAAAAATCAGCGGCATGACCTTATGGATTCTAGTTGCCGCTACGCTTTTCGGTGTCTTCTACACCTCTGTAGGGGCACAGGCACTTGTTCTCGAAGCCCTAGAAGGAATATCTGCCAATCGTTGGTTCATCCTTTTCGGTATGCAGTTTATTCTCTTCATATTTGGCATGTTCATGGATGATTTTGCCGTCGTTACTATCTGTGCTCCTATTTTTATGCCTATTGCCAAAATGATAGGGTTTAATCCGATGTGGTTTTCGATTTTGTTCATCCTTAATATGCAGGTATCCTACTTGACACCCCCTTTTGGTTGGTCCTTAATCTTGATGAAAGGCATTGCCCCATCTAACATTAGTACAAGGGATATCTGGCAATCAGTGCCTCCATTTGTGGGCATACAACTACTTATTCTGGTGCTTACCATGATATTCCCTCAGCTGGCTTTATGGCTGTCCAGTAAGGTTTTTTAGCTCTTGTCACCTTTTTTCAGATATAGAGAGCTAATACTCAAATAGGCGATCCAGGGTACAGATACCCTAATAGAACTTCTAATTAAAGAGAGGAGTTGAAACGCTCCTCATTCATATAACAGCAAAGCCTTCATGGGGCTACTATAGGTACTGAACAAGAATTCACTATTGAGCATTTTCTCCAATTAACTTATCGATGCGTATTAGTGCGTATTAGTAGGAAGGATGTAAAAATGGCATACCCAACTGTATATCCTACCGGAACAATTATTTATAACCCTGAGAAGTGCTGGAACGGTTATACCGTGTTCATCGCAAGAGAAACAGGCGCCACTTTGATCGACATGAATGGGTCTGTCGTTCAACTTTGGGATGGACTTCATGGCTTTCCGAACAAGATTCTTCCAGGAGGATACGTTATGGGAAGCTTAGGCGAAAGGGACCCTAAATATGGTTATATGGACCAAATTGATCTCGTACAAGTTGACTGGGATGGGAACATCGTGTGGAAATTCGACAGGTATGAACTCATAAAAGACCCTGGTCAGGAACCGACCTGGATGGCCAGACAACATCATGATTTCCAGCGGGAGGGCAACCCGGTGGGTTATTATGCGCCTGGTATGGAGCCCCGGGTTAATGGAGGGAATACGCTCATCCTTTGTCACAAAAACCTAAAAAACCCTAAAATAAGTGACAAACCGCTCCTTGATGACGCAATAATAGAGGTCACTTGGGATGGAGATATTGTATGGGAATGGGTTTGCAGTGATCATTTCGAAGAAATGGGCTTTACCGAAGAGGCCAAGAACGTCCTGGCTCGTAACCCGAACATGGTTGTTGGAGAGGGAGAAATGGGGGACTGGATGCACATGAATACTATTTCAATCCTCGGCCCTAACGAATGGTACGATGCGGGTGACGAGCGATTTCACCCTGATAATATCATATGGTGCGGTCGCCAGACCAACATCACTGCCATCACGGAAAAAAAGAGCGGAAAGATCGTTTGGCAGATTGGTCCTGAATTCACCGCCACCTCAGAATTACGTAAAATGGGTCAGATAATTGGCCAGCATCATGCCCATATGATCCCTAGAGGGCTTCCGGGTGAGGGTAACATTATCATCTATGATAATGGTGGATTTGCAGGCTACGGCGCCCCAAATCCTGGATCTCCGACCGGTTTTAACAATGCGTTGAGGGATTACTCGCGTATTCTGGAGTTTAATCCCCTGACCCTTGAAGTGGTTTGGAAATATACCCCTGCTGAGGCCGGTTTCCTTGATCATATGGACAATTATAAGTTCTATGCCCCTCTCATCAGCTCTGCCCAGCGCCTGCCTAACGGCAATACCCTCATAACGGAAGGGTCGGACGGACGTATATTTGAGGTCACTCATGGGTATGAGATCGTCTGGGAATACATCAGCCCTTACTTCGGTAAGGATAAGAAAGCTAATTATGTATATCGCGCTTATCGGGTTCCTTACGAATGGATTCCACAGCTGGAAAAGCCTGAGGAAAAATCGGTACCCAGACTTGACAATAGCCAATTCAGGGTGCCCGGTTCCGAGTGGGAAAAAGAACAAAGGATTGCAAAGGTTCAAGGCGTACGGGACTTTAACCCCGACCCCCAGTTGTGCGTCGTAACACTGGACTAAGTGGAGGGTATCAAATTGCCTTATCATATCTTTATTCCAGATTTGACGCTCTCTGTTCTCTTTGCTTTGCCAAACAAAGCTTAATTTAATAAAAGCGGCGCAGGCGCGTCATATAAAATCCTGACGAAGCCAGGATCTTATTCGGAAAGGAGGTGGCTTTCGACAAATGGACATGAAATGAAGCAAAAGTGTTCCCAATTTCTTAAAGATTAACCTAAGGCAATAGGGGAAAACCATGAAGAAGAAACTATTCGTATCGGTAATTTTTGTATTTGTTGCATTAATTTCCTTCCCAAACCTACTACCGGCCAAAGAGAAGATTTATACCATAAAATATGCTCACATTGGACAGCCCGGACTTAATGCTATGCACGGAACAGCTATCGGTTTTAAGTACTTTCTGGAAAAAAACAGTGGCGGACGGTTTAAGGTTAAAATATATCCGGGAGGTAGTCTGGGCAAAGAGCTGGATCTAATGGAAGCGGTACGGAATAATGTGATCCAGATAAATCAAGCATCCATGGGTGGGTTGTTCAGGATATTCCCTCCGGCTTTGCTGGCCTTCGCTCCTTACGTTTTTCGAAATGAAGCCGTTGCCGGAGAGGTGGTTAATGGACCTTTTGGTCAGAAATTACTCGATGCCTTTACCGCAGAGACAGGCATTAAGGGACTCATTTTCACTGATATTTATACCTTTTTAGGGATTTCCAACAATGTCAGAGAGATCAGGAAGCCCGCGGATATGAAGGGAATCAAGTTCCGCGCAATGGATTCTCTTCAGACCAAAATGTTCCAGGCGATGGGTGCCAGCGCAGTGCCAATTTCTTTCAGGGAACTCTATACTGCCATGCAGACAGGTGTCGTGAATGGACAGACCAACCCTCCGGCCTTGGTCTCGTGGATGAAATTTTATGAGGTTCAAAAATATTTTACGAACACTACTTCGCAATACGGGTATCAATGGCTGATTTGCAATCAAAGCTGGTATAATAAGCTATCTCCATCAGATAAAATATTGATCCGTGAGGCTGCATTTGCTGCGCAAACAGCTTGCAGGGGATTATCTCTATATATTAATCATGAGGAGACATCGGCCTTAAAGAAAAAGGGTATGAAGATCTATACCCTAACGCAGGAAGAGTTCAAGACTTTTCAAAATCTTGTGAAGCCCGTCTGCCTTGAATGGCTCAGGGAACAAATGGACCCCAAATGGGTGGATGAATTTCAAGAGGCTATCAAGGTTGCAGAAAAAAAGCTTGGCTACAACTGAATAATCTTCGGGTTTAAGCGAAACTGAAATATTGATATCAGTTTCGATTAATATGGAACCGCAATGTAAAAGGTCACAGAGGATATCGAATCCCCGGAGGATGGCAGACCTCCCCCGGGGATACAATTTCAATAAATTTTGTTACCACATCTGAGATAGCAATCCATGAGAAAGGAATCAAGACAGGATAAAATAATCCATGTGTCAGATAGAATAGGGCACTACATTGAAAAATCTTCGGGTTTTATCAGTGTCATTTTTTTTTCTTCTATGATTATTGTAGTGTTAATAGGGGTTATTGCTAGATATGTTATGCGCAGCCCCTTTGAATGGACTGAAGAAATCGCGCGCTTCCTGATGCTTGGCATCATTTTTTTGTCAATAAATATGGCCTTGCGGCAAAAGGAGCACATTGCCATTAGGACCCTGGCTGAAGCACTACCTAAGTATTTGGCAAACTACCTGGATTATATTATTGATATCCTGATCGGTTTTTTTCTAATCATCCTGATAAGGCAAGGCTACATAATGGCAACCAGCACCCTGATGACAGCCGGTACAATTAAAATTTCCATGTTCTGGATTTATATATTAGTCCCTCTCGGGGCTTTCCTGACGCTGATCCAATTGGTTGTTAATAATATTACAAAAATATTATCCGGATCCAGCGACTTTTCGGTTTAACAGGCTCTTGTCCTATAAGAAAATCCATAACTTCTCACTTCTCAATAAGTTCGTGCAAGTTAAGCAATTATCATGCTCTACTTATTAGGATTATTAAGTCAGATTTAAAAAAAAACTTTACCGAACCCGTTGTGAAGTTACGAAAACACGAGCGAACAACTAGTAAAACAGGAGTTTGATATGGCATCATTTCTCTTAATTGTTTTCGCAATCCTTCTCATTATGGGCGTCCCAATCGGCTTTGTCATGGGACTCACAGCTTTATTTGGAATATTTAAGCTGGGTGACGCCGCATTTTTAACAATGGTGTCTCAAAAATTCTTTTCCGGTATGAACAGTTTCGCCTTGTTGGCACTGCCTTTCTTCATCCTTGCAGGAGACATCATGACCAAGGTGGGGCTTACAGACAATTTGGTCCGTTTTTCCAATATTTTTTTCGGCAGGTTAAAGGGGGGGTTGGCACAGGTAAACATCATGTCGAGCATAATTTTTGGAGGAATCTCCGGTGTAGCTGCTGCAGATACAGCTGCGCTTGGATCCATATTCATTCCATCCATGACAAAAGAAGGCTATGGCAAGGATTTCAGCACCGCAATTACTATCGCATCATCCATGATTGCGCCCATAATACCGCCCAGCATGATCATGGTCATTTATGGTGCCCTTATGGGCGTATCCATTGCGGGTCTTTTTGCAGCCGGTGTGATACCGGGTCTTATGATTGGACTCACAATGATGGTCTATACCAGCATTATCTCAGGCAGGCGAAACTACCCTCGAGAAACTGAAAAATTAACAGTTAAAAGGACCTTTAACGGTTTCAGGGAAGCCATTTGGGCACTATTGATGCCGGTTATTATTTTAGGAGGTATTTTAGGTGGTATCTTTACCCCCACTGAAGCGGCTGCGGTTTCTGTGGGTTATGCCATGTTTCTTGGTTTCTTTGTTTATCGTAGTCTTACTCTCAAGGATTTTTATACGCTTTTATATAAAAATGCTATTCTCATGGGTGTGATTGGTCTTATTTTATCCACCACTTCAATTCTGGCCTGGTTGATGGCCAGTGAGCAGATCCCGGAAATGTTCGCCAAATCTATTTTCACAATCAGTAATAATAAGTATGTGATCCTGATTTTATTAAATCTCCTTTTAATGGTAATAGGGATGTTTATGAACATGATCGCCGCGCTTGTTATTTTAGCTCCTATGCTGGCTCCATTGGTAAATCTTCTTGACATCCACCCTCTTCATTTTGGCATCATGGTTTGTATTAATATGAACCTGGCTTTGATCACCCCTCCTATCGGTGGATGTCTGTTTTTAGCTATGGCCATAAGCAATCTAAAAATGGGCCAAATACTAAAAGAGTTGTGGCCAATTTTGCTCTTGGAGTTCGGCATTCTTTTTTTGGTAGTTTTTATCCCGGAAATAACAATGTTCCTACCCAGATTATTAGGGTTTACGGACTAGAGATGAAACAGATCGGGCTTTATTTTCCCTGCCATCTGAAAAAGCGATTCTTTTTGACAATCTATTGTAGAAGCAATTAAATTAATAAGGGACTAATATACGACGACGGTCAAGACATAATAATCGCGGCTACTCGATCGGCAGCCGCCTGCACAAAGGAGCCGAAGGATGAATGAGCTAATTAAACTGACGGCGCGGTATGCCGTCTCGCTTTTGAAGCAGGGCAAGGTCTCGCCATTGGAGCTTATTGAAGCTGCGGCCGGTCGAATCTGTGAGGTGGAGGAGGCGGTCAACGCCATGCCCACACTCTGCCTCGAACGGGCCCGGGATCAGGCCAGACGATTGATGGCTCAAGCGCCCAGTGATCCACCGCCCCACTACCTTTACGGGCTTCCCATTGCTATTAAGGACCTGGTTGACGTGGCCGGGGTGCGGACAACCTATGGTTCGCCCATTTTTGCTACCCACAAACCCGACCGATCAAACTACCTGGTCGAGACGCTGGAAGCAAACGGTGCTATCGTAATCGGAAAGTCGAACACGCCGGAGTTTGGCGCTGGGTCTAACACCTTTAACGAAGTCTTCGGCGCTAGCCGCAATCCCTGGAACACAGCCATGACCTGCGGGGGGTCCTCTGGCGGCTCGGCCGTTGCCGTGGCTACAGGCGAGGTCTGGCTTGCTGAGGGCAGCGATCTTGGCGGCAGCCTGCGCATCCCTGCCAGTTTCTGCTCTGTGGTCGGTCTTAGGCCCAGCCATGGCAGGATCGCTTGTGGCCCGAAACCACTGCCTTTTGAAGCATTGCCGGTCAACGGCCCCATGGGGCGCAACGTGGCCGACGTGGCCCTTATGCTGGATGCCCAGGTCGGCCAACACCCAGGCGACCCCCTTTCGCTACCCAGTCCGAAAACCCCTTATGTGGATGCCGTGGATCGCCCGATCAAGCCTCGACGGATCGGTTTCAGTCCTGACTTGGGCATTGCCCCGGTGGATCATGAAGTAAGGGACATTTGCACAAAAGCTGCCGAGTCGTGGTCGGATATAGGGGTTTCGGTTGAGGAAGCCTGCCCTGATTTAAACGATGCCGAGCAAATCTTTCAGATTTTGAGAGCCGCCCTTTTTGCTAGCCGTTTCGCTCCGCTGTTGGAAGTTCATCGTGAATTGCTCAAACAGGAGGTGATTTGGAACATCGAAAAAGGTCTATCCCTGAGAGCCGACGAAATTGGCAAGGCTGAGAGGGCTCGGGCAGATCTGTATCACCGCACTGTTGATTTTTTCGAAGACTACGATTTGCTAATTTGCCCAGCGGTTGTCGCACCGCCATTCGACGTGAACGTTCGCTATTTGACAGAATTAGATGGCGTGCCTTTTGACTCGTATGTCGGTTGGTTGATCTTAACCTTCGCCACGACCTTGACTGCCTGCCCGTCTATCTCAATCCCCTGCGGCTTTACTGATTCCGGTCTGCCGGTGGGGCTACAGATCATTGCTCCCCCACAACGTGAGGACAGGGTCTTGGGCGCTGCATCACTTTTTGAAGAAATTCATAGTCTCGACCGGTTACTGCCTATCGATCCGCGTGAAAGGGGATGCCCACATGAGTAGCATTCTATTTACAGCGGGGAATTGTCCGCGGTGTAAAATTGCCAGGCGATTCATGGATGAGCGCGTAATTGATTACGATGAAGTCGACATAAAAGGCGGCGGGATGGAGATTTTCCAGCAGTTTTATAAGGCCAACCGAGACATGATCTTCAGGACCAAAGAAGGGATTGAGTTCCCAGTCTTCACCGATGGCGCCACGGTACGGCAGGGCGTTGGGGTTGTTATTGCATATCTGCTGTCGGGCACTGGACTCGACGGGTTCATTGGACACAGCCAACTGTCCAAAGGATGGATTGACGGCCTTCACGTCTCCAGCGGCGATACCTCCCTGATCGAAGAGTTGGTCACTGTTTTGGATTTTTTGGAAAAAAAACGGACTACAATTGCAACTGGAGACGAATGGGAAAAACAACTCAGTTCTGGAAAAGTTGCTGCAAGAAGGGCTCGGCAACCGGATCGTTATGGATATCAAAGGGCCGCTGTCACTTTATGGCAAGATCTTGGGGGATGAGGTCAAGCAAAGCGACATCAGAAAGACAATTATGTTAGTTCTCCAGTTCCCCGACTACAGATTTGAAACGACCATCGCTCCTGTTGTCAGACAAGGGAGTAACCAGCTGGAGCTTAGCTACCTAACACCAGAGGAAATCGGCGAAACGGCCAAGCTAATCAAAGAGATCACTGGCAGCCGGCAACACCCTTATCTCTTGTATCTCTTGCGAATGTTCAACCCGGACAATTCCTCGGATGAAAGAATGAAGAGCATCAACAAGCTACCTCAAAGTGCCATGTTCAAATACCGCACCGCTGCACGCAAATACTTGAACCGAACGGAATTAGAGAAAATTTGAACTCGAATTTTCTAAGGCATAGCCCCTTATCCGAAGATGGGAGGGTTGAAGGGGTTTGAAAGGCCTTTGCTCGTGAATATGATTTGTGAAGGATTGGACTGATCGGCGACTAAAAACTATTCCCAGGAAAATTTTTAGGGGCTGAAAAGATCTTAGGTGAACATATCGCCATGCTGATTAAAAAGCAGTCAAATTTGGTATTATGTTAATATTGCCTACAGGAGGAAAAACATGATTTCAGAACAAGAATTGGCAAAGTTGTCCTATCCGAATGCACCAAAGATAATAACTGACAAGTTACCGGGTCCGAAAACGCGGAAATTGCTCGAAGATTCGTCTAAGTACGAGTCATTGGCTCGAGGTGCAGGCAGTTTTCCGTGTGTTTATGATGAGGGAATGGGCACCACAGTTAAAGACCCTGACGGCAATCTTTTTGTGGATATCACGGCCGGGGTCGCTGTGAATTCCGTGGGCCGCAGGCATCCAAGGGTCATAAAAGTCATCGAGGAGCAGCTGACGAAATTGATGCACGCCACCGATATGACCAATACACGCAGAATCGAACTGGCTGCCAGAGTATCTGGCATCATGCCGGAGGGATTACGCGGCAACTGTGTCAGCTATTTCACCCAGGGCGGCAGCGGAGCCCTCGAAACCGCCATTAAATTTGCACGCCGTATTACCGGAAGAACACAATTTGTCGCTTTTCATGGCGCTTATCACGGAGTATGGTGCGGTTCCGGGTCTCTCACTACCGGTGAGCAGTACCGCCGGGGGTATGGACCGTCCATTCCCGGCGTCATCCATGTGCCCTATGCTTATTGTTATCGCTGCTGCTTCAACATGGAGTATCCAAGCTGCGATCTGCAATGTGCCAAATATGTGGATTACGTACTAAACACCCCCTATACTGCGGCTGATGATGTCGCAGTGCTTATTGTTGAACCGCAGCAGGGAGAAGGTGGTTACGTGCCCCCGCCGCCTGGATATCTGGAAATTTTAAAAGAAGCTTGCGAAAAACACGGCGCTCTATTTCTGGCGGATGAGGTTCAGGCCGGAACCGGGCGTACCGGAAAAATGTGGTCCATCGAACACAGCAGCGTGGTGCCCGATATGCTGACATGGGGTAAAGGTATGGGAGGAGACATGCCCATGGCCGGTTTGACCTTGAGAAAGGATTTGGCCGACAAAATTGCAGAAGGCTCACAACCCAACACTTTTGCCGGTAATGCGATTTCTGCAGTGACCTGCATGACCAATATCGATATTCTTACCGACAACGACGATGATTTGATTAAACGGGCCGCTCAAGTTGGCGAGGAGATAAAAAGCGGACTTCTGGAATTTGCTAAAGAGATTCGCATCATCGGTGATGTGCGCGGCAGGGGTTTCATGATCGGAATAGAACTGGTGAAAGACAAGGAGACCAGAGAACCGCTTGATCCGGATACGATTGGTAGAGTCGTATTCGGCCTGCTTAACCGTGGAATCATCATGGTTCCTTGCGGCCGTTACGGGAATGTCTTGCGCTTTATGCCGCCCCTCACCATTACAAGGGAACACTGCCAAACGGCAACTAAAATGCTGCTGGATGTTGCAAAAAACTTATAATTTACTTCCGAACATCAGGGCCGCGGAAAAAAGGAGTTAAAATGCAAGAAGCAAAAAATACCGAAGTTCAACGCGCGCTTTGTTTTGGCTGCTGGCTGCAGGCCGGTGTGCTGGCCACCGTTGAAGACGGCAAAGTTGTAAAACTTAAAGGCGAGCCGGGTCATCCGGTGAACCAAGGCTGGATCTGTGAGCGCTCTAAAGCATTTATCGAACACCTGTACCACGAAGATCGTCTTAACTATCCACTCAAAAGGACCGGGGAAAGGGGTGCCGGTAAATGGCATCAGATATCGTGGGATGATGCTCTGGATGAGGTTGCAGAAAAATGTGAACGCATCAAATCCCGCAACGGCGCCGAGGCGGTGGCTTCCATCGGCGGCACCGGCAGGGGTTTTTCAGAGCTTTTCAAAGTTCGATTTATGAATCTTTTCGGCAGTCCCAACCATGCCAATGCTGGTCAGTGGTGCTCGGTGGTCAGCCGCCAAATTCATGCCGCCATTTACGGCGCCGGGGCAAGCCGGGCCGTCAAGGAGCCATGTAAATGCGCCGTAATCTGGGGAGGGAATCCGGCAGAGTCCTTTGCCTGTATTTTCCCGCAACACACCAAAGCCAAGCGCAAGGGGACCAAGTATATCGTTATTGATCCTAAATATTCTGAATCGGTCAACAGGCTTGCTGACCACCACCTGAAGTTACGACCGGGCACCGATGCGGCGCTTGCTTTGGGCTGGTTAAACGTCATCATTGAAGAGGAACTCTATGACCATGATTTTGTCAAAAAATGGTGTCATGGATTTGATGAGTTGAAGGACCGTGTCAAACAATACCCGCCTGAACGGGTTGCTGATATTACCCGGCTGCCGGAAGACCAGATCGTGCAAACGGCTCGACTGTATGCCACCAGCAAGCCGGCGTCCATCATCTGGGGGGTCAAATCCGACATGCAGGGCCGAAACGTAACGGGTATTACCCACGCCAAATGCATTCTCAGAGCCATCACCGGCAACCTCGACGTGATCGGAGGAGACATGCTCTCTGGTCCCTGTGAAAAGGTAAACTACGGTGTCATGCTGGAGCACATGGATCAATTGCCGGCCGAACAAAGAGCCAAACAACTGGGGGCGGACCGGCATAAGCTATGGTGCTTTCCCGGATATGAAATGGTGGCCAAGGTGGCCACTCCCTACTGGTACGACAAAGGGTTGTCGGCCGGTTTTCTACCCGGCTGTCATGAGCCCGCAGTGTGGGACGCCATTCTTGAGGGACAACCGTATCAGGTCAGGGGCTTGATATGCGGCGCCTGCAACCCGCTGGTGGCCTACCCCAACACCAAAAGGATCTACAAGGCACTAAAAAGCAACGCTCTTGAACTTTTCGTGGTAGCCGAACAGTGGATGACACCGTCAGCCATGCTGGCGGATTACGTCTTTCCGATAACCAACTGGCTGGAGCATCCCCAGCTATACACCCAGACATTTCAAGGCAGCGGCAATACGGCAGCTCTGGGAGAAAGAATCGTCCCTCCCCTGTATGAGCGCAGATCTGATTTTGAACTATATCGCGGTCTGGGAATAAGGCTCGGCCAGGACAAGTACTGGCAGGATACCCTGGAAAAAGAATGGGACTGGTGTCTGCAACCGCTGCTCGACGAACTTAATCTGGGAACCGCGGAAGAATTTGCCAGGACACAGCGCTGGTGGACGTCCCCGGCGGTGGAAAAAAGGTATGCCAGCATTGATCCGCAAACCGGCAAGCCCCGGGGCTTTGCCACTCCCACCGGCAAGGTGGAACTTTATTCCACCATCCTTGAAAAACTGGGCTACAATCCCTTGCCCTCCTACGAAGAGCCGCCGGAAACACCGGTCAGTCAACCTGAACTGGCTAAAAAGTATCCCTTTATCCTGATTACCGGCGCCAGGTTCCGGCCCATGCACCATTCGGAACACCGACAGATTAGCTCACTGCGCAAACTTCATCCTCATCCCATCGCTGAAATCAACCCGGATACCGCCCGGCAGCAGGGAATTGGCGAAGGCGATTGGATAATCATCGAAACCCCCAGAGGAAAGATCAAGCAGAAAGCCAAACTCACATCCAGGATTCCCCTCAGGATGGTGGAATCCCAGCACGGTTGGTGGTTTCCGGAAGAAATCGGAGAAGATCCGGTGTTGTTCGGCGTATTCGAATCCAACGTCAACGTTCTAACGCCCGACAGCGAGGAGTTTTGTGATCAGGCAACGGGCGCCGTCAACTTTGGCCCGTTGTTGTGCAGAGTCTATCCTCTGAAGAAGTTTGCAACTAGCTTATAGAGCATTTTAATATAATAGCTCAGAAAAATACTTTTTTAAATCTATCTTCAAATAAGTGCACGTCAACTTTTCCATAGACTTGACGATGTGACGAAATTCGAAGACATCTATGTACTAGTTGGGAAGGACCCATGAAGAAGACTTTCATGCCTGCAGTCAATACATTACACGATTTGAAGACCTTCCAATTGAAGGGGCTAAAATGGACTGTTCATCATGCCTATAGAGGATCTCCTTATTACCGAAAGAAATTGGACGAAGCCGGTATAAAGCCGGAGGAAATAATATCATTAGAGGATCTTAAAAAACTTCCATTCACCACCTCGCAAGATTTGCAACAGCAATATCCTTTTCCTCTCCTTTCCGTTCCTTTTGACAAGGTAGTACGTATACATGCTTCGTCGGGTACCACGGGAAAGCGAAAGATTCTCTGTTACACGAAGAAGGATATCGAGGATTGGACCCATTTTTTTGCTCGATGCTACGAGATGGCCCAGTTGACCCCTGTTGACAAGGTACAGATATCCTCTGGGTATGGGGTATGGACAGCTGGGATTAGTTTCCAGGCGGCATGCGAGAAATTTGGCGCAATGGCCATTCCCATTGGTCCGGGTAATATAGATATGCAATGTCAGTTTATGATCGACTTTCAGACAACGGTTTTAACGTGCACTGCATCAATGGGTCTTCTACTATCTGAGGAGGTCAACAGGAGGGGTATAAAAGGGAAACTAAATCTTAAAAAGATTATCTTCGGCTCTGAGCGATCGAGTGATTGTTTGAGACTACGCATTAGAGAACTATTGGGACTTGAACACATTTTCGACATAACTGGCATGACCGAACTTTACGGCCCAGGGACCGGCATAGACTGTATTTACCTCCATGTTGCATAAATAACATGGCAAAGAATATCTAATGATCTGTAATTATACACGATATAATAGTGAAAGCACCATTTTGTGGATGTCTCCCCTGGTGAATTCAAAGGATGGGGTCGATTTTGCCATGTTGTT
>JAJRVC010000095.1 GCA_024277475.1 Deltaproteobacteria bacterium | reverse complement strand
TATCGGTAATTAATACTTATGTGATGTAAAAGTATATACGACATGCATGAGAAATAACCGACCTGTTATGTCCAAACATTTTTATTTTGTTTTCAGAAATTCAGCAATGAACTTCAATCCTGAGGGGCCACTTTTTTCCGGGTGAAATTGAACGCCGACGATATTTTTATCCTGGTATGCAATTGGTACGTCCACCCCGTTAACGGGAATAGTTGCCAGGACATGATCGGCATTGTCGACAAACGGTGCGTATGAGTGAACAAAATACATATATTCGCTTTGCATCTGAATTCTGTTCGCAGCAGGTGTTTTCTGAATTTGGAGTTTTCTCCATCCAACATTCGGGATCCGTGTCGCGGATGGATCCCCATTTTGCCGAGGGGGCAGGCGTTCAACCTTGCCGGAAATCAATCCAAGGCCTTCAAATTCGCCAAATTCTTCGCCGGCATCGAGCAAAAGCTGGCAGCCGACACAAATGCCAAGAATAGGTGTGCCGGACCGTACATTGTCCTTCATCGGGTCAGTCAGCCCGCGCTTTTCAAGCTCGGACATGGCATCACCAAAGGCGCCCACGCCGGGAAATATGATGTGAGATGCAGTCTTCAGAAGGGAAGGATCATCGGAAACTGTGAATGTTGCTCCAAGGTGCATAAGCGCCTGAGTGATACTGAATATATTTCCCCGACCGTATTCAACAACAAAAACTGTCATGAAAACGAGCCACGGACAGGTATTCCCTCGGTTTTAAGCTCATTTTTGAGATCTTGAATTACCCAGTGCCTGTAGTGAAAAATGCTGGCGCAGGCAATGGCGTCGAGACCATCCTGCTTAAACGCATTAACAATATGAGACGGATGTCCTGCACCCCCACAGCCGATAATGGGGATATCAACCTGTTTCCTGACGGCCTTGAACAGATCGTGGTCAAACCCTTTCCGTGTTCCTTCCATATCCACCGATGTGACAAGGATTTCGCCGGCCCCAAGGTCTTCGGCCTTGCGAGCCCATTCCATAACGTCAACGCCGGTTGGCTCGCGGCCATTGTCGGTCAGGGCTTCCCATTTTTGATCCCCCCTGCGCTTGGCTTCTATTGAAACGACAATACATTGGCTTCCCAGAGCTTTTGAAGCTTCGCGAATTAAATCAGGCCGAGCAATCGCTGCCGTATTGATTGCAACTTTGTCTGCTCCGGAGCGGAGGGCGGCTACGGCATCTGCCACACTGCGTATGCCGCCGCCAACGGTAATGGGAATGAAAACCTCACGGGCAGCCTCTTCAATTATCGGCAGAATACTATTTCGGCCATAAAGCGAGGCGACTGTGTCCATATAGATAATTTCGTCGATTTGATCGCGATAATATGTCCGGGCCATTTCGCCGGGAGGGCCAACCACTCTGAGGCCCTCCAGATGGATGCCTTTGATGACATTTGGGCCTTTGATGTCGAGACGCGAAATAATGCGTGGGGGTGGAGTCTCGGGCGCATAGGTTGGATTTCCGCTCAAGATTTGCGAACCCCATCCTGGAATCCATATTTTTCTATTGGTCCGGCCAGGCTGGCGGAAAGTAATTCAACTTCGTTTTTGGTTAGGTGACGTATAGGGCGTTCGGCCAGAGAAGTGTCAATATTGTTGGTTTGTTTTTCCGTTGATAATCCAGGCCATGTGCCTCCCAAAAAGGAGGGGCGCATAAGGCATTCATCAAAGGGTATGTCCAGCCAATTGGAGATTTTACGCATTGTGTCAGCGGGCGCTTTCACCAAGTCCTCATAACGCAGGACAAAGAGACGTGGCTCGTTGTGCGACAGGGCCTCAAGGGTATCGAACATATCCATAAAGTGCTTCAGGCAGGTGGCCAGTGTCGGCCATGTCAGGCGTTTTGTTCCGCGTAACTCTCTGGAATATTTGAGGCTATCCAGAGCGCGCAGGGGGTCACGGAGTATGACAATGGAACGTGCTTCGGGAATTGATTCCAGGGCTGAAAACGCCGATTTTCCATAGTCCGGTGATTTCAGGCAGGCATAGCGCCGGTCGGGCCAATCCAAGGCGGACAAATAAGCGCCAATAAGCCCGTGCCAGAATGCCGGCATGGTTGAGGGCTCTACAGCCGCCATACCATTTCTGAATTTTGCTTCGTCCCACGGAAGGTCCCGTTCAATCTGGATTTCCATCGTCCTCGCGGCGTATTCCCGCACAGTTTCATGCAATGGGGGGAGCGCTTGCCGGTCTCTGAGACCCTCGATGAGGGTATCAATATTCTGGCATGCCAGATTGCGGAAGACCTGATGATTTTGAGCACCGACGTCGTGGAGATACTCAAACAGATGCCCTTCTGTAACGAGCCAGTTGATACTCTGATGACCATCAAAAAGATTGTACAGCAAACTTGTGCCCGAACGTGGCGCGCCGGATATGATTAGCGGGTTGTTCTGGTTATTGCTCACGATGCGTCCACAAAAGATGTGAGCAGTCCGTTAAGAGCACTATCGATATGAGTTCGGGAGACATTTGTCGGATTAAAGATATCGACTTTGTCCATGACGAAAGACTCGGCTTTCAGCGCTTCAAGAAATTTAGCGCCTTCGTTTCTGGCGCTTTTCAAGTCGATTTCCCGATTGAAAATTGCTGCCACGGCTTCCTGCAGGTCGGAGACGGTTTCCACAAACCTGACATGGGGCAGGCAATTGAAGATGTTGTGGGATCCAAATGCAATGACCGGTTTGCCTGTGATTGCGGCCTCAAAACCAGATGTGCCTGATATTGTCGCGACGCCCATCGACTGGTTGATCAGATCAACGCCGCGCACACGAGGGTTAATGAACACGACATTTTTCAGATCCCGGATCTGATCGTAGAACTGTTTTGGCCGCCGCCCGAATGCTGGTGCTGTATCTTTGACTGCAAGAAAGGTATCCACGGGAAGTTCGCGTGCAATTCGAATTACTGCCTCAAGTTGATAGAGAAATTCCGGTGATATCGCCTGCAGAGCCGCCTCTGGTTCTGTATTGAGAGGAAAAAACAGGAATTTTTTACCGTCCAAAATAGAAGGTGGATTTGAAATGATATTTATCATTTTCCAGTAGTCGTATCTAACTCTCCAAATATATTTCAGATGATCAGCTAGATAATATCCTTTTGATTTGTCATATTTTTTATACCACCAGTATGCGCGTTGTGTAATCATATATCCACTACGTTTCAGGAGGTTACGAATACTGATTGATTTTTCGAAATTTGATATGAATTTTACATTTGCTTCGTAGGGTTGATCCAGTTTTACAAGGTCGGTCGAGTTGGTTTGTAACTTATATGCAGTTTCAAATTTTGGATTTCCAAAATATTCATCGTGAGACCAATAGTAATAATTCAAATATCTTGATC
>JAJRVC010000094.1 GCA_024277475.1 Deltaproteobacteria bacterium | reverse complement strand
CGCTGGACAAATGGACGCAGCCTGTACATAATTGGGCAATTATAGTCTCTCAACTGGAAATCCATTTTCCTGAAAGGCTATCACTGAATATCAAATTACACACTTAGATGAACAGTCTCTTGAGCAAAAGGAATAGGGGGCAATACAGGTTCTGTTTTCAAAAGATCCGTTATCCCGATCCTCATCATCCGACGGTAACATTTTTTTCTCTAAATTGCAGGTGGCAGATATACTTGTTGTCGGGTATCATGCGCAAGACGAGGGTGTGGCTCATGGGGTCAGTGGCCTACATGAATTCTAGGGACACCATACTTAATTTTTAACTCTCCAAAGGTAGCGGTATATTCTGGCTGTCATGGCGAGAATGGCACGGGTGGTCGTGCCCGATTTACCGCACCACATCAATATCCGGCATTGTTAATTTAATATAGTTTTTAAGGTTCCGTTCCATTTTAACATCAAAAGCATCACAGAATATTGCAACATTTGCATGCTCTTGGTGTAACACTTTGACTTCCCTCTGAGACGCGCTAAAAAGTGACGAAATAAGCTGTTATAGCCTTCAACTGTATATGTTTCAGCTTTTGATCGTGTATGTATTTCCTTTGGAATGAAGCACTCATAAGCCTTCCAGTGGTCGCTCTTCACTGATTCGACTGTATCTTTTTCGATGGCTTCCCATAATTCCCCCCCTGTTTCTGCATCACGGGAGCCCAATATGCACTGGATGAACCGTTTCCCATTTCGATCAACAGCAATCCAGATCCGGCAATAGTTTTTTTTGATCCAATGTCGGTGTGCATTTCATCCATTTCTATTATTTTTACTCCTGAAGTCGACCGAATACCTTCAATTGATTTACCACAGGCCTTAATCCAGTTGTAGACAGCAACATGGCTGCATTTCAAAAAACGGCCAATAGACCGAAATCCTAAGCCTTCAAGGTAAAGCTCTAATGCCTGCCGTTTCAGATTAGGATCTTTTCCTCTATGGGCAACGGTATGCCGATAGACACATTTCTTACACCTATCCGCTGCCTTCCATTAACAATACCATCCTTGACACATTCTTCAGAACCACATTTCGGACAACTCACCATCTTATGCCTCCTACGGATATAAACCATAGGATAACACTAACTATAGAATATTAAGAATGCCAAAAAAGAAAATGTAAAATATTGGAAAAATATTTCCGATAGGTCAGAATAGTCTGGACGGATCAATTTCAGCATATGCGGAAATTTTCGTTTTAGCAAACGATTTTTTGGAAGCTGCCCGAGTATTAATACGACGCAATCACGTGATAGAAATCGTCTTATATCGTACACTTGACGCTTTAGCTGAACCCAAAGTTACCCATGAATTTTTCTGAGGAGGCATTTTTATCTGCTTGCTTTTGTGCGAAAATCTTGCGGTCTTATCTTTGAATATGTTAGTTTCCTGCGGCATAATTGTATATTTTTAAGGAGAAAAATGATGAAATTTGCAGTATTAACGATCATGAGTTTTTTGAGTTTTGTTTTAGTCTTTAGCGCCCCTGCTTCGGCTGCGCCGATTGGTGTGCCGGGAGCAACGGTGGGTACGGATCAATCCACGGTAGGGCTGGAGCTTAATTTTATGCTTGACCGAGATTTTGAAGGCCCGGGGGATACCGAAAGCATGACCGTATTGGCAAAAGGACAGGTGGGTATGTCGGAGCGTGTCGATTTTCTTTATCGTGCGGGGTTCGGGCGTTTTGAACTGGGCGGAAAAGATTCCGATGCAGGTCCTGCTTTTGGTTTTGGCACAAAAGTGACCTGGGCCTCATTAGATGATATGAATTTGAAGATTGGCTCTGTGGCGCAGATGCTTCAAGTGCGTGCGGACGGAGATGGTGGCGGTCGAAGTAGCTTCACCGAATACGATTTTGCCCTGGGTGTCTATATCGATGCTGGTGGCGCTGCCGCACCTCAGGGGCGGTCGGTGTTGACGACCTATGGCGGTTTTGTCTTTTCCAGTCTTGAAATTGTGAATAGTCGTGGTGGTGTGGCTCTGGAAGACAGAAGTTTTGGAGTCTTTGCCGGGCTTTTAATGAAGATGAATCAAAAAACAGAGGTGGGTGCTGAGCTGCGTTTGTTGGATCAGACGGCCTTATCCATCTATGTCGCGTTCGCTTTTTAATGATTTAGCTTTCTTCGCTTTTTTGGAAATTAATCCAAACAAGCTGAACCGTGATGCTTTTTTCCGATTTAGTCTAGATGGATCTAAACCTTGAGAAATAACGGATGATTGCCATTGACATGCATGTGCATCCGGGTACGAAAGAATATCTGGTGGATGCCGGGGGCAAATATCTCAAAGATGCCCTCAAGTATTTTCACAAAGAAGATGCCATCGTCAGTTTACAAGAGATGGCACGCTATTATCGTGAAGCCGATATGCTTGCAGTGCTTTTGGCCTGGGATACTGAGACACAATCCGGGCTTCCTCCGGTCACAAATGATTATGTCGCGGCGGCTGTGCAAAAGTACCCGGAGTCTTTTATTGGGTTTGCTGGTGTTGATCCCTGGAAGGGCAGAATGGCGGTCGATGAATTGACCCGCGCGATTAAAGTCTTGGGCCTGCGGGGTTTAAAGCTTCATCCCATTTGTCAGGCTTTTTATATGAATGACCGCCGTTTTTATCCACTTTGGGAAACCTGTTCGGCCTTAAAAGTTCCCCTGCTGGTGCATACGGGTACGACGGGTGTGGGGGCGGGAGTGCCGGGAGGCAATGGTCTCAAACTTAAATATGCCCGTCCCATTCCCTATATTGATGATATCGCTGCGGACTTTCCCGATTTGACCATTATTGGTGCGCATCCCTCCTGGCCTTGGCAGGAGGAGATGCTGGCTTTGGCTGTGCATAAAACAAATGTTTACATTGACCTTTCCGGCTGGTCTCCCAAGTATTTCCCCCCTTCTTTGGTGCGTTATGCAAACACCCTGCTTCAAGACCGTGTGCTTTTTGGCTCGGACTATCCTTTTTTGACACCTGATCGGTGGATTGCAGATTTTGAAAAAGCGGGTTTCAAACCCGAAGTGCGGCAGAAAATTTTGTTGGACAATGCGAAGCGTCTGCTCAATCTTTGAATTTTTATCGCCACGATGAAGTTTAGGGCCTAAACGATGTCAAAACCCCTTAAAGAAAACCCCAAGCCTAAAGCCAAAAAATCTGGACATAAGGTGCGACTGCGTCGTTATTTTATTACGGGTCTGCTGGTGATTGTTCCGATGTGGGGGACTTATCTGATCCTGAAGACCCTGCTCGTGACGATGGAAGGTGTGCTGGGAAATTTTATGAAAAGCGAGGAGCTTTATTATATTCCTGGCTTTGGAATCTTATTGCTTTTGTCCTTAATTTTTTTTGCAGGGCTTTTCACGACCAATGTCTTTGGCCGGAAGCTTTTTAATCTTTGGGAAAAACTCCTTAATTCGGTTCCGCTTGTAAAAAATGTGTATTCGATGGTGAAATCCGTGGTGGATACCCTTTCGATGCAGACCGGTGAAAATGAAAATTTTACCTGTGTCGTTTTGCTGGAATATCCTCGGCGTGGGCTTTTTACCTATGGTTTTGTGACGGCCGAAATGGAGACTTCGATTGAACGTGTTTCAAAGGATCAGGTCGTGAGTATTTTTGTGCCTACGGTGCCTAATCCCATTTCTGGGTTTTTGATTCTTGTGCCCAAAGCCGATGTTATTCCATTAACCCTTACTGTCGAAGAAGGGATGAAGATTGTTTTTTCAGTCGGTTTGCATCGACCGGAGTTGAAAATGGATCCAAGTAGGTTGGCAAAAGTGATAAAGGGGAGAAGCTCTTGAGTCGGTGTGCGGCGATTATCTTGGCGGCGGGAAAAGGCACACGCATGAAATCGCGCCTGGCCAAAGTTTTGCACCCCTTAGCAGGTATGCCGATGTTGGCACACGTGATGGCGCTTGTGAAATCCCTGGAATTTGAAAAGACTTTTGTGGTTGTGGGCCATCAGGCCAAGACCGTCTCAAGCTTAGTGACTGAAGCAGAGCAGAGCCCCTTGTTGCAAGATCCACCACGTGGCACAGGAGATGCCGTGCTGCAAGCCAAAGAAGCACTTAAGGACTATCATGGCCCCGTCCTTATTTTAAACGGGGATACCCCCTTGCTTCGCAAAGAAACGATTACGCAATTTCTCGCGGATTATGAAAAAGCGGGGGCGGATGTTGGGCTTTTAACCGTATCGCTTGAAAACCCAAAGGGATACGGTCGGGTGATCCGACGTGAAGATGGTGCAATTGATCGTATCGTAGAAGAAAAGGATGCGAGCCCAGACGAACGTGAGATTCGAGAAGTCAATACAGGCGTTTATCTTTGTGATGCTGACTTCCTTTTCCGTGCTTTGGCCCAAATCAAGCCCAACAATAAACAGGGAGAATATTATCTGACGGATGTAATTGGCATTGCTGTTTCGGAAGGTTTGTCCTTAATCGGACGCGAAGCCGATCCCGAAGAAGTGATCGGTGTGAATAGCCGCGCGGACTTAGCGACTGTTGCCGTGGTGATGCGCCAGCGGATTAACGCACAGTGGATGGCCGCAGGTGTGAGTTTTATTGATCCCGCGCGTGTGCAGATTGACGCCACGGTAAAGATTGGTGCAGATTCGGTGCTTTATCCAGGCGTTTGTTTACAGGGCAGTACTGAGATTGGGGAAGGGGTCACGATTTATCCTGCGAGAATTTTAGACAGTAAAATTGGCAACGACGTTATCATCAAAGATCACTGTGTACTTGAAAAAGCGCTGGTCGAATCCCAGGCTGTGATTGGGCCCTTTGCCCATTTGCGTCCCGATGCGGTGATTCGAAAAAAGGCCAAGGTGGGTAATTTTGTGGAAGTGAAAAAGACCGTCTTGGGTGAGGGATCAAAGGCCAGTCATTTGAGTTATTTGGGAGATGCTACAATAGGTCGTGGTGTAAATATCGGTGCCGGAACCATTACCTGTAATTACGATGGGCTCAATAAATTTCAGACCATTATCGAGGATGATGTCTTTATCGGGAGCGATACACAATTGCTCGCCCCTGTGTCTGTGGGCAAGGGGGCATGGATTGCGGCAGGCACGACTGTGACAGAAGATGTGCCTGCGCATGCGCTTGCGATTTCTCGTGTAAAACAATCAAATAAACCGGATTGGGCGAAAAAGAAAAATGCCAAAGACAAATAAATTGACGCAGAGATGTTGTGATTTTGAAGGTGAGGAATTATGTGTGGAATAATCGGTTACGTTGGTCCGAGAAATGTGGTGTCCCTTGTGGTGGACGGCCTGCGAAGACTCGAATATCGAGGATACGATTCAGCAGGCATTGCTTATTTTGAAAAGGGAGCGCTTCAGCTCAAGCGTTCCGTGGGCAAGCTCTCGTCTCTTGAAGCTATTTTGCAGCCGATGCCCTCAGACGGGGTTTCGGGCATTGGTCATACCCGTTGGGCAACACATGGCAAACCTTCCGAGGACAATGCCCACCCACATCGCGCGGGATCACTTGTGATGGTGCATAACGGCATCATTGAAAACTACCTCTCTCTGAAAAAGAATCTTGAAGCCGATGGACGTGTTTTT
>JAJRVC010000093.1 GCA_024277475.1 Deltaproteobacteria bacterium | reverse complement strand
CGGGTTACCCCTTTGAAGAATACGGTGGGGATTTTGACGCTTTTATGGAAGAGTTCAAGGTCTTCTTCCGTGATCCGAGAATATTCACTTACACACCGTTGATTGCCTGCCGGGGCGTAAAACCCTAAATAAATCTCAATAGACGTCCCAGATACCTGAAGTATGGGTCTGAATATTGCAGACTGCAAACCCAGAGATTGTATATTTTTTCATATGATATTTTTTGTTCATCCGCAAAGGCTGCCGGATATAGCAGTGCGGGGAAGTCTTTTTTCCCGGTGATGTCCGCCACTTTTGAGATAGCCGCCTGTAAAATACCGGCACTAAATTCTGCTTTATTCGTCACGAATACTTTGACGCAGTTGGTGATATCGGAGAGGTTTAAGCCGACATCGGACTGGTTGGCCAGTAAAACCGCTTTAAGATGCTCGTTTTTTTTCAAGGAGTATAGGCGGCGCACTCTGGTTAAACCCAGTTGACGATATTCATTGCTGAGATCACTGCAGTTCATTTTTTCAGGCTGCAAATCGATAGCTTCCAGCATCAGCCCACCTGACGTGTGCTCGTAAAAATCCGCCAGCTCCTGAAGGTCTTCAGGTCGGGTTTCGCATATCCGCCAGCTGTCCGGCAAATCCGGTGTCGACCGGGTTTGGTTGTTGAAATGGAAATAAGCAAAGCTGTCCAGCGAACAGCCCTTGGGATCTTTTATACTTTTGGCGGCACCGCCGAACACCCGGCTGGGAAATTTGTTATCCGGGCGATAATAGCAGAGCATATATTCCATGTGGAGTGAATAGAGGCGGTGGGAGTCGTTTATCATACGTCCGATTTGATCCAGTACAATCAGGCCCGCTTTGTTTGCGCTGGATTTTCTGGCAGCGTGGTGATGAATCATCCAGGCGTTTTCATAAAAACGAATCATGGCCATGTGACCGTAAATGGTACCTTTATCCTGATATATAAAGTGCCTGGCGATATGAGGATTGCGGGTGTAGATCTTGGCATAAGTTTCTTTAATCTGTTTTTTATTTTTTTGAATTACGGCATATTTATCTGGGTAGATAAATCCGGTCTCAAAAAAGAAATTCCATAAGGCATCCAGATTCACATGGTTGCAGACATAAGAATTTTTATTCTTGGTCTGATGCAGCAAAGCGATGAGCTTTAAATGATCTTGAATATCCATGTTCAGCAGAGCCAAGCCACTTTTAATCCATTTGTCTCCATTCGACTCAACAACCGGTTTGCGAAAAACCACCTGGGCGCTGCATTTAATTTTGTAGCTGTCTGAGAAATTAATCGACAGCTCCGGTAAAATCATGCCGGGCAGCAGGGTTGTTCTACACTCGTCTTCTTCCACCGAAAATCCGGAACCGGACAGATCTACAACCTTGAGGTCAACTCTTCTTTTGGTAAAAGGATGCCGGAATGTTATATTCGGCGAAGGAGTTAGTTTGTATCGCTCGCTGCGATATTCTTTTTGCTTGAAACGATGGATTTCCTGCTTGAGTGGCTGGAGAATATAATTTCTGGTGTGTGAGCCCTGGAGATATCGGATTATTTTGCATTCACCGGAGTAAATTGTAACGTCACCACCCGACAGGATAATATTTGCCGAATGCACGGGATTCAACCATTCAAAGGTTTGAGGAGGGACGGCTTTGAGCTTCACATTAAATGAATAGCCGTTGAAATCTATGAGTGTGCCTGAAAAAACAGAGCTGTTTTGGATAAGCTGCGCGGATATGCCCTGGCAGTCATAACGCCTGACTTTGCGGGAAGTGACCTCGGTGCCGCTGTCCGGAAGAAGAAGACGGATGCCCTTGCCGTCTATTATGAGCAATTCAGGCACGACTTTCAGCAATGTTTGACCATTGGGGATGAGAAGATTGCGGAATTCGTATGAATGAATTATCTTGTTTATGTTTTTGTCATCCACCCACAGGCACTCTACAAGATCGCTATTGCAGGGCTGGGGTGTCGCTTTGAGTGAAATTTCCTTATCGTATTGGCCGTGCTTTAAATTAATGAGAATAGTACCGTCCTGGAAATTAATGAAATTCAATTTGTTGATAAGTTCGGTCTTTGCAACCCGTTTTTCGATTTTCTGATTTTCAATTTGAGATGGTCTGCGAAGATCAGATAGAAGATTACCTTTTCCCAGAGCGTGAATTTTCAGACCTGCGGAAATTGTGAGGGGGATGTCTGATTCTTTTTGACCGCTAACCTTGGAACTCATATCGATTGATTGCAAGTTCTGCTTGGCGCGCTCCATATTTCAACCTCTTACATGGGTGGTGAACTGCAAAAGATGGCGGTTTTCTGGTTACGGTTGCCAGAGTTTTGGATCAGAAACAGCTGATCATAGATCTTATTCAATTAAATATCGGTTCTTACCATTTTTTAGGTCGATATAACTATTTTTATTTATTTGTTCTTTTATAATACAGAAAGAAATAAGTCAATGAATATTTGCTAATAAACTGAAATAATACGCTAAATATAATTTAGTAACTAATTCCACATGACCTCTTTGTGGCTTCAGTTGATGAATATAATTTAGCGAATAAATATTATATTTCATCATTGTATTCATTGCAGCTGACCTAAGCCACGCTTTTGATGACACGAATTCAGTAACTGAAAAGAAGAACCGCTTTCAGTGAAAAAAGATAAATCCGGCGGATTTTCTCCGGGATGGGAGAATAGAGGATCGGTTGCGTTTTTTGGAATTGGCTTTATAGTATTATCTAAAATGAGCGGTTCCAGGTTCAAAGGTTACAACCGATGGATACCGCTCATTATATTGATCAAGATAATGTTCGCAGGGTTGAGGTTGCCCTAACGTGACGAACTTTGGGGTTTGGGATGTCTGACTGAATGGCAGTGACAATGAAAGGAGCCCGTTGGATGGGAAATCAGATTAGAACCACAATTTTATTGGCGCTGATGACCGCCCTGATACTTTGGGTCGGTCAGCTTTTGGGAGGTCGTCAGGGGATGATTATAGCGCTTATATTCGCTGCCGGTATGAACTTTTTCAGCTACTGGTATTCCGACAAATTAGTGCTTAAAATGTATCGTGCCCGCGAAGTGACCCCAGGGCAGGCACCGGAACTCTATGAAACGGTTCAACGCCTGACCCAGAGGGCTGGGCTTCCCATGCCGAGATTATATGTCATTCCCCAGCAAACCCCCAACGCTTTTGCCACCGGCAGAAATCCGGAGCATGCAGTTGTTGCGGTAACGGAGGGGTTGCTGAGCATAATGGAACACGATGAAGTGGCCGGTGTATTGGCCCACGAACTGGCCCATGTTAAAAACAGGGACATTCTGATCGGCAGTATCGCGGCGACCCTGGCCGGAGCCATTATGGTTCTGGCCAGTCTGGCTCGGTGGTCGGCCATATTCAGAGGCATCGGAAGTAATGATGAGGAAGGCGGTGGCGGCGGCTTCATCGGGTTGATCGTAATGTCTATTATTGCGCCTATGGCGGCCATGGTCATACAGATGGCCATATCCCGTTCCCGGGAGTATCTGGCCGATGCCACCGGTGCGGGCTTTGTCGGCAACCCTGAAGGACTTGCCCGTGCTCTGGAAAAATTGGGAGCTTACTCTAAAAGGTTGCCCATGAATGCCAATCCATCCACCGCCCACATGTTCATAGTGAATCCGTTATCCGGAAAAAGCCTGATGGGTTTGTTTTCAACGCATCCGCCGCTGGAAGAAAGAATCGCACGTTTGCGCGGCAGCCGTCCTTCGCCGGGGAGAAAAATTGACTCCGGCGAAGATAACCGGGAGGCCAGAGCCAAGGCGGACTGGGATCGACTGGCCGGCGACAGATGACAGAAGTGTTCGATTACCTTATACTTTGTACCTTGAGCCCTGCTCTCTAAGCCTTGCGCCTACTTGTACATCCAATAAACTGTAGAAGTTCCGAGATGTTAGTTCACTTCCGGCGAAAATTTTGAACGGCTATCGTATCGCATCGACAGTGCTGCTGACCGCGGCATACCCGGCAGCGGCCGTCGCTGCATTGCTGGCAGGAAAAACAGTCTTTACACGGCTTTTTCTTGGGACTTCTGTCGGATTCCTGCGGGATAAATACTTTGCCTTTTAATCCGGGTACTGTAACAAAGGCCATACTCGTCCTCCATCGCCGTTGGCTCAGGCCCGTCGCCGGTATTCTTTGTCATGATGCTATAGCCTAATCAACAATACCGGTGGTTATACCAATTTCGGCTTGCCTGAGGCTCTCAAGCATCTGTTAGGATGCCACGTCCTGCAGTTCCGTGGGTAATTCACAGGTCTCGGAAGCTTTGCGGGTCTCGACATAATGGGCCGCTGCCAGAGCAGCCGTGCAGCCGTCGGCTGCAGATAAAACAATTTGCCGGGCATATTTTTGCCGCAGATCGCCAATAACGTAAATACCGGGGAAATTGGTTTCGCACTTGGTATCAGTGACCACGTACCCGTTGGCGTTCATGTTTGTGCCGGCTGGAACCAGCTTGTTGTTGGGATCAAATCCGATGAAAATAAAAACACCGTCGGCGGCAAGCTCGCGTCGGGCACCGGTCTGGGTGTCTTCAAGATCCACCGCCCGGACGCCGCTGTCATCGGCTTTAATGGCGGTGGGCACTGAATTCCAGAGAATCTCAATATTACACTCGGTCTTGACTCGCTGCTGCAACAACGCACCCGCCCTCAAAGCATCCCGTCTGTGGACGATATAAACCTGTTTTGCCAGTTTGGCCAGGTAGAGGGACTCTTCGGCCGCGGTGTCTCCACCGCCGATCACCACGACGGTTTTATCGCGAAAGAAAAATCCGTCACATACCGCGCAGTAAGAGACTCCTTTGCCATACAATTCTTCTTCCCCGGGGATACCAAGTTTGCGTGGATTTCCGCCTGTTGCCAGAATGATCGCGTGGGACCGCAGCTCACTGCCGTCGGAGAATTGAACCGTGTGAAAATCCAGACCCGGTTCTAATCCCACCACTTCGTTCGAGCGAATTTCGAGACCGTAGGACTGGGCGTGCAGTGAAAATTTCATGGCCAATTCAGCACCGCCGATATGCTCATCCCCAGGCCAGTTTTCCACCGAATCGGAGTTGTTCACCTGGCCGCCGGGTGCACCCATTTCAATGAGAATTGTTTTTAAAGCCGCGCGCATTGCGTAAATGCCGGCTGACAGACCACCAGGACCGCCCCCAACAATAATTAAGTCATACATTTCAGCTTCCGACATACGTTGCCTCCTTTTATTAGCAAATAAGATATTTTAATATAATTACCGAAATTAAGGTAGACAACCTTACAGACGAAAATAAGTTCGAATATTTTTGATCTGTGCAATTGAGCCGGCTTTTTTAGATTGGACATTGAAATAAAAGCGTCTTTGTAGTACCCAGGATAAAAACTCAGTTGAGATTGTGTCGGATACCAAGGGCCGGTTAGTGATTCTTCGTTCCATTTTGCCGAAAGCCATAGGGTACACAAATGTTTTCAATGGAATCGTTTTATAAAAAGTACGAAACCGAAACCACCGAAGTGGTGGTGAACGGTCGCAAATTCCAACTACTGCGACCGAAATCTCTGGACGGATTTATCAACGCTCATGATGTTTTCCATGAATTTCCCTTGTGGGCCAAAGTCTGGCAGGCTTCTTGGGTCCTGGCCGACTATCTTGCCGGAATGCCGGTGGGTGCGAAAAAACAGTTCCTGGAGCTCGGTGCCGGGGTCGGGTTGGTAAGCATCGCCGCCACCGCTTTTGGTCATCGTATTACGATGTCCGAACACGACTATGATGCCCTCCAGTTTGCCCGTGCCAATGCCCTTATCAATGGGTGCCCTCGGCTGCCCATCGTTGACTTGGACTGGAATTGTCCGCAGTCGCCAGGTCGATTCGACTATATAGTCGCGTCCGAGGTGACCTATCGGAAGGAAGATTGCCAACCTCTGGTGAAACTGCTTAAAACCTGTCTAAAACCCGCCGGCGAAGTCATTCTGGCCGGGGAAATGAGAAAATCCAGCATGGATTTCTATAAAGAATTGGAAAACAGGTTTAACATCAGGGTGCAAAAAAAAATTTTGCGATCCGACAACGAGGAAGTCAATATTTATCTTTTCCGAATGACCCTGAAAGGTTAAGGAAATTCAGCCGGGTTTCCGATTCGCTCATATTAAACCTTCATAAAATCCGATGCCATTCCAAGAAGTATCTCACCGCAGAGATAATTTTAAATTTTCTTTCTCAGCGTTCTCCCGCCGGGGCGTAGGCCATATTGTAGGCTCTATGGCTTCCGGCTCGTAGAGCCCTCATAGAGCCTACAGCTCGGATAGGCCGGAGGCTGCGTTCGTTAGAGAGAACTGAAAACAAATCCGCAAATTACTTTGGGCCAAAAATGGGTGGATTTTTGAGGCAGGGTGTAACCGCTGCTGCACACGGTTTTTACATCGTCAATTGAAACATCATTGGTAATCAGCGCCAATTGCACATCGCCCTTGACTACCTTGGTCAAGCAGGCGCCGAAACTTCTTTCATATTCGATACATTCCGAGCTGTTTTGATCTTGGCCTTTTATCCCCAGGATTTCCTGAACAATAAAAAAGTGCAGTACCGTCAGATCCAGGGATTTGATTTCAGGCGGAAAATTCCATTTGAGGGTGCCATGGACATCGGGCTTTAAGTGCACTTGAAAGGCATTTTCCCGGAAGATGAGTCCGAAAGTCCATTTTTTTCCGGTAATGATTTCGGTCATATGGTCCGGATTGGGTACCGGCTTGACAATGAAATATTTGTCAAGCCTTTCTAAAATGGTGCCTTCGTCAAAATCAGCCAGGTCTTTGATAAGGCGATGGGTCGGTAAAATCTTGAGATCCCGGGACTCGGTATTGGTCAGCCACATTAAATGATAATTATACCGTTCTTTTCCGGTGTGAGCTGCGTTGGCGGCTCTCTGTTGCTGCATGTAACCAAGCGATCCGGCATAGCGGTGATGACCGTCAGCCAGAATCACTTGTTTTTCATCCATCAGGTTCACAAAGTGATCGATGATCCGCTTGTCACGAATGACACTCAACACATCGCGTATGCCCTGGTAGTCTTCCACTTCGCAGATAGGGTGGCGTATGCTTTCATCCATGTGTTTTTCGAGTTCAAAGGTTTCATCAGTATAAAGGCCGTGGGTGGGGCTCACATTCAAGCGGGTTGCAGCCAGCAATTCAATCTGTTCATGGACTGATTTGGGCAGGGTGCTTTCATGCCTTAAAATGATCTTTTCTTGCCAGTTATAAATTCTTATTTTACAGATGAATCCCTTTCGGCAATGTTGTTTGGAATCTCCAGCCATCCTGAAATACTGGTAATATACGTAGATTGCGGGGTCGGTATCTTTCTGGATACAGCGGCATTCCTTCCATTTTTTCAGGAACTTGCCGGCATTTTCCGCAGGTCGAGCCCCGGAGGGAATCGACAGGTGGATACTGTTGTAGGGATTTTCGTAAAGGACTGACTTCTGTTTCTCCGTGGCCACATCGAAAAGCGGTGAGGTCAATTCACTGATGTTTTTTGACAGCTCCTGATTGTATCTCCAAGCCCTGAAAGGGATGATTTCCGCCATTTTTAGTTAAATTTTTCAGAAAAAGGTTAAATTTTTTTAATTGCTGAAACCAGGCACCTATGCTCCGGGAAGACTTCAACACGCCCAATCATGTCCAAAAAAAACTATTTTTATAGCACTTTACGGGTTCTATCGTAACATATTTCTGACCTTATTTTCAATTTGAATTTACCGGGTGAAATTTTTATAGGATAATTGCTGCTTCTTTTTCAAGAATGTAGTAAAATTACCGATATAGGGTGTAATGGTATAGCGTCTGGGTATTTAAACCGAGGTTGAGCGGTTCAGAACCTGGAACTGATCAGTTAGGGTAATATAAACTGTCATAAAGGAAATTTGGTGTTGTCAACTAAGGATAGCAATATATCACATGATAACAGTAGGATATGGATTATTTCCAAAGGGCGGCATTCGGATGACGACCTCAAAGGAGTGATTGACGGTAATGCGGCCGGGCCTTACAAGGAATATGAAATTTCAGATATCGGCTACTATCTGCTGAATCCGCATTCAATTGAGATTAAAAAAAGGCTGATCGGCGGTGAAATCCATTACAAACAGGGTGTTCTAAAAAAGATCGGGAAATCGTTTCGTAAAATTCTGTCTAAAGGCTCAAGGCATCGGAAAAATGGTTTGCTGATATCGCCGGAATTGATTGTTTCGCCTTATAAATTGCGAATACCTCCCATGAAAGATCCCGACCTTGAGGAACATTTAAATCAATTTTATGGCTTGCTTAGACCTTACGATTCCGTTCCGAAAAAACTGGCCTTGCTGGAACCGCATAAAATAATTGAAATTATTGGAATCTGCGAAGATGTCGGCGGAAATTATTCCTATTTGAAATTAAAGGGCAGCATTGAGGAAAAAATCAAATACCTTGCAAACTCTTTTTCCAAAGACGTCGGTGTCATCCTAAACAGAGCCTATATTGCCGATGGTTTGTATGAGCTGAGAGGGTATGATTTTGAGTCTTATACAACTGAAAGATCACACCGGCTTATTTCTTACAACAAGGACGGCGGTCCAGCGGCATGTGTTCTGACGGATGATAATAAAATTGATTTTTATTTGAGCGATTATAATCTCATCAAAAACATGCAACTGCTTGAGCAATCATTGAGGGCAAGTCCCAGTATAAGCAAAGCATTTAGTCGTTGTGTTAAAGGGCAGGCAACTCCGATCAAATTGTTTTTTAATAAAAAGCTGGAAATCGATTATGCCAAAACAGCACTTCCAGCCATATACCAGAACGTATTTAAAACTCTCGATGTGGGGCTGAGTCAAAGGAACCTGATTAAGCCGATCTTGAACTACCTGCAGGTGGGCGTATCACTGAACTATGTTCTTCCGGAAGAGGGCGAGGAAGATCGGATGTATACACACATTTCTGTTTTGCATGATTTTAGAGCGCTGGAGCCGTTGCGGAAAAATCTACCGCAGGTGTATTCTGCTCTGCTGAAGAAAGCGTTTATCACGGATACGGGCAGGTATTATCTGCTGGATTCCATCAATGGGCATAGCAATGAATAGTGATTATAAAGAAAATGATTTCCGGTGGATTAAGGAGTTGCTCGATTATCCCGTGACTTTGGAAAAACGTCTCGGCGGGTTTTCCGATACATCACAAATTAAGCTGCCCGACGATCCCATCGACTGCGTTATTTTTCAGGACCGTGCCAAAAGGGCCATCAGAAAAATTGCACAGAACAAAGGACACATTCTCATGGTGGGGCGGCCCGGCACCGGGAAATCCATGCTGGCAAAAATGTTTAAAGAAGTTCTGGCAAAATCCATTGGTGATTATCTCCGGCCACAGGATATCATCGTGGCTTATCCGGGCAAAGACCGTAACCATATCCGGGTCGCCTACGAAAAGCCCGCTAAGATGGACAAGATTATTTGCGATTGCAATTCAGCCATCGAAATCGCCCGCAGCAGCATGGACGAATTCAGCCTTTCCGACCAGATCCAATCGGCCAGAAAGGCTAAAATCGGTTTGATCCTGGCCACATGTCTGGGTGCAGCCGGTGGCTTTTTCTTCCCGCCGGCATTTCTTGCCGCCGGACTGACCGGCATGGGATCCATTTTCATGTACATGCAGGAAAACAACCATCGGGTCCAGGAAAAAATTCAACGTGAGACCAATACCGGCACTAAAAACGACGTCAAATATCTGCAGGATATGGTTCCTGAAGTTTTATACGATCCGCGCAAAGATAAAGATCTCATGGCCCGAATCTCCGAGCCGAGTGCCAGAAACATGAAAGGCGGATTTCGGCATGATCCCTATCAATCGGGAAATCTCCAGACGCCTTCCCACAAGCGAGCCTATCTGGGTGCCCATGCGAAATCCCCGATCATTTATATTGATGAGCTAAAGACCCTGGTCAAAGTCGGTTACATGGCGGATCTGCTCGAGATTATGCAAAACAAGCAGTATGTTCTCGAAGGTGGCCGCAGCACCGGCAGTGGAGCGGCCGATCGATCCGAAAATCACCTCAAGGCCGACAATATCATCGTGGCGTGCTGCAACCATGACACCCTGGCGTATTTGCAGGAAGAAGGCGACGGCGCTTTTTTAAGCCGAATCGAAGATAAAGGCGAAATCATCCAGATGGAAGGCGCAGTGCCCGAGACCGACGAAAACGTCAAACAGATCGCCCAGTATGTTAAACAGGAGATAGAAAATCTGGCCGGGGAATTCAAAGAGACCTGGGGAGAAATAGTCGAAAAAGAGGGCTATGAAAGCGTCAGGAAAAGAAGCGAGCATATTTACGGCAGAGCGCTTCCGGTGGATTTCAAGCTGACCGTGCGCGAGTTTTCAAAAGCTGCTGTGTTGGAAATTGCCAAGGAGCTGCGCTGTCGTGCCTCGGACGGGAAATTAAGCAGCATCTTGCGGCCCATCAACGGGATCATTAAATCGGCCGAGTTTGAGGCTGTCATGGATAATGCACCGCTGGTTGAACCGCAGCATGTCCGCCGGGCTCTGGAAGAACACTTGAGCCTGGAAGGGGGGCTTTCCAAAGAAATCAGTGAACACAAAAAATACCTAAAGAAATATATCAGTTCCATGACCAATTCCATCGGTTATGTGGTCGGGCTTGCCGTCATTCAAGCAAAATCAAGTGGACAGATGTACGGTCAGCCACTACCGATTCATTGCCAAATTAATGTGGGCAACGCCGATAATGTGGTGGCGCCCGGCAAGATCGGCGATATTGCCAAGGCCGCTGCACAAAACGTCAGGGCTTCCATAAAAAAAGTGCTGGCAGATATCGGCGCCCCTTATGTAGGGCATGAAATGTATGTGGAATATATCCAGGCTCACGGAGGCGTGGAGGGAGACAGTGCTTCGGTGGCCATGGACATTGCGCTGGTATCGGATTACATCAAACAACCGGTGAATCAGCGTTACGGTGTGACCGGCTCACTGACCGGCGATATTATCCTGGCCGTCGGCGGTGTGACCGAAAAAATCCGATCGATTATGGACCAGGACCTGGGCATGGAGGGGGCCTGCATACCGTGGCTGAACAAATATGATATTGAACCACTGCTGGTCAATACGGAAAATGAATATATTCAAAAGGATGAAATCCCGGGTATCCGAATTTTTCGTATGAGCGACAGAAAAGATCCGTTTGATATTTATTTTTGCAAAACCAAGTACAATGCTTACAAAATCTTGATGGGGTTGGGGAAAAAAGAGATTCAAACCAAAATGGTCGAAAGAAGCAAAAAGAATCTGGCGTTTATGCATAATTTAAAAGGAAATCAGCGCAGCCCGGACGGCCTCGGAAATTAATTGTCTTTTTTTTAAGTCATCCCGCAATCCCCGGGTGATTTCAAGCTGCACCCCTTTTCTATTTGCACCCCGATTGCAGATATTATCTGGATTTAAGCCTTTAAATCTCCCCTGTTCCTTTGGAACTATGATTTTTCTGGATTCCAACTCATCCGCAATGAACTCTTTGAGCATTTTATCCAGCCCCCCCAGATAAACAAATCTT
>JAJRVC010000092.1 GCA_024277475.1 Deltaproteobacteria bacterium | reverse complement strand
TGCCCGTCCCTTACGCCGCTCGCAGTTAGAACGGATTGCGGCAGAATTACCCGGCGATGTTGAAATTATCGCCAGAGGGCAGGACTCCGGCCCGGCGGAACACAAGGCCGCCAGGACGAATGATCCAAATGAAATAATTGAACTTTTAAAGCGGCGGCCCTGTACCAGCAAGGACATCTGTCTAACCCTGAATTATGAAGAGACATGGGTCTTGACCACCCTTGAGAGGCTGGCCGAAACTGAACAAATTACCCCAACGAGACATCGTGACCTGAAATATTGGACGATGGCAAAGGAAACCAATGAGCGAAGAAAAGGAAACAAAGAACAAAGAGCAGAATGAGAACCAACAGACAGAGCCGGTAAAAAACCAAAAGCGGCCAGCCGCTTCCGGAGCCCGCAAATCTTCTGGCGGCCGCGCTACACCAAAGGGCCGGGCGACCAAAAAGACCAGCAGACAGCCCGCCCCGACCGAGCCCGGCCTTGAGATGGACTCAGGCTCACCGGAGCCAACCGCCAAGCCCAAGGAACAAGCCAAAGCAAAACCAAAACCCCGGCGGCCCAAGGTGGGCAAGGCTTCCAAAGAGACAGAATCCCGCTCGGCCAAAGAGGCGGTCAAGGGCAAAGACACAGCCCCCAAGACCTCCTCAGCCAAAACCAAGGCCAGGGAGGATGTCTACAAATTACTGATCAATGCCGAGGAACCGGAGGAATGCCGAATCGCCATGCTGGAAAATGGCCGTTTAGAGGCCTTCTATATTGAAACCGTCTCCCGCGAACGAACCAAGGGAAATATTTACAAAGGCCGGGTAGTCTCCGTGGAAACCAATCTACAGGCCGCCTTTATTGATATCGGCACCGGCAAAAACGCCTTCCTGCCCTTCAGCGAAATTCACCCCGAATACTACAGCGCCGAACTCCCCAACGACCGGCATTGGAAGGATATCAACTTCAAGGAATCTCTCAAGATCGGCCAGGAAATGCTGGTGGAGGTGATCAAAGAGACCACGGGGAATAAAGGGGCCAATATCACCACCTTTTTATCCCTGCCGGGGCGTTATGTAGTGCTGATGCCAGGCAGCGACTCCCATGGTATATCGCGCCAGATTGAGTCCCAGGAACAACGTAAAAAGCTGCGGGAGATGTTAGAGAGCTGCAAATTACCGGAGGGCGTGGGTTACATAATCCGTACCGCCAGCAAGGGAATTACCAAGACCGCTCTCACCAAGGATGTCCGTTTTCTCATTAAACTATGGGACGACATCCGCAAGCGGGGACAAAGCGAAAAGGCCCCAGCCTTAGTCTATGGCGAGCAAAATATCGTCAGCCGTTTTCTAAGAGATCACTTCACCGCCGACATCAAAGAAATCCAGGTAGACAGTGAGGATTCCTACCGCCAAGTCAAGGATTTCATGGAATTACTGCCAGCCGCCCAGCAAAAAAAGACCACGGTACATCTCCATAAGGGGCCGCGCCCCCTGTTGAACTCCCATAATATTGAAGAGCAGATCGAGCAGATCTACCGGCCGACAGTCAAATTGCCATCGGGCGGTTCCATCGTCATTAACCCCACCGAGGCCCTGGTGGCCATTGATGTCAACTCGGGCAGTACCGGACGGGATAAAAATTTCGCCGAGACCATCTTCCTCGCTAATATGGAGGCCGCCGAGGAACTGGCCCGCCAAGTGCGGCTGCGGGATCTGGGCGGGCTGATTGTCATTGATTTCATTGATATGCGGTCGGCCGCCAATATCCGCGAGGTGGAGAAGAAGGTCAAAAACAGCATGAAAAGGGATAAGGCCAAGATTGATTTCGCCCGCATCTCCAAATTCGGCCTGATGCAGATTTCCCGCCAGCGCATGGGCTCGCCCATCGCCGCCCGCAATTATGTGACCTGCGAATGCTGTAAGGGGCGGGGGATTATCCGCTCCGTGGAGACCCAGGCCTTAAGCTGCCTGCGCCAGATTCAGACCGGCATTTCCCGCAAAAATATCAAGACCGTCCAATGCCGGCTGCCCATGCATGTCAGTCAGTACCTCTTAAACCGCAAACGCACCGAGCTGGCGGAGCTGGAAAAGCACTATGGAGCGGCCATCAATATAGAAATTGACTCGGCCATGCTGCCTGCCGATAGTGAGATAGACTTTCAGAAGAAATAAGGGCTGGCCGTTCGATTGTCCAACAAACGGTTATATTGTGGTTCGTTCCTCACACAATATAACCTTATTCGTTCGGCGTTTTTTGCCGTTGTCTTTTTTTATTAAGTTGCTTACTGATCAAGATGACCACAGATGTTAACTGTTCTTATATTCCCGGAAGCTTGCAACAAGCTCTGCAAAACTATTTATTTTATACCCCTCAAACCCTGCCTGATCCACAAAGATAAAATCATAGGTGGTCGTGTCCTGAGCCTTGTTAATATCAATGCACCACTGTTTTAATCTCGCCATCTTCAGCGGCACATCAAGATCTTCCTGGCCTTTTGTTTCCACAATGAAAACCTTCCCCTTAGTGGTCTTCACAATAAAATCAGGATAATAATTCGAGATATCACCGTCAGCATTGACGTAATCAATTTGAAAATGAACAGCCATATAGTTTTTCACATAGGAAACAACATCGTCACATTCTTCCAGAAAACCGGCAAATTGTAATTCAAGGTGGCTGTCTCCAATAATTTTATTAAAAACGCTCTTTTTAGGGATAATATAGCCCTGCTCTTTCACCACAAAGGGACGGGTTTTACGCAGCTTGATATAATCCTTTATCTCCGCATCACCCTTATCTTTTACGGTCAGACTGTTGATCTGTTTCTTGAATGTTTCAATCAGGGTTTTACAAGCCTCCACCTCAGAGAGATTTCGCAGAGTATTCATATCATCAAGATCAACCGGCTCAGCAAACAGATTCTCTCTGACAAAACTCTTCACTTTGCCATAAAGAACATCATAGCCGCTAATTAGACGCAGATCTTCCATAATGATCTGGCTGAAATAACCGATTACTGAACGAAAATCCGTTATGGCACTGGAATCGAGCAAAGTTGTGTGGCTTATTTCTCCGGAAGTTATGTCCTTAAAGATAATCTCCCGTTGTGCCTCGACACTGAATTTTTTGTACGCGACCTTTTTGTGACCAAATTGTGATGGATTCAGCTCCTCAAGGCTTTTATACTCCCGGTAGGTGCGAGCGGTAAGAATCGGAATTTCAATATCAAGGCTCTCGATGTCTTTTTTCTCATTTTCATTATCAACCTCTACAATAAGCGGAGTGTTCGGCATTGTCCCTTCCCCCATGGCCTTTCGTTCAAGTTCCACGCCTTCCGACTGGATGGACTCAACAAAATCCATAAAGGCATCCGTACCCACCACACTGACATACTCCTCCACCTCATTACCCGGATACATTTTTCGCATCCCAACCTTCCTTCAGCATCAATACGGAAACAATGGCTTTATAGGGGGCTGTCCCAACTGTCAATATCGTTTGACTGCTTTCTGAGCAGTTCCAGTTCTTCATTTTTCTTTTTACTCTTGGCCTCGCTGATCTCTCCCTTGGTATTGGTGTGAATAACCAGTACGCTGTCTTTTAATTCAGGATAGGACGCTTCCAGATAATCCGCCACGTCATCACAATTTTTTGTGTCATCGGTCATCACAAAAAGAATGGCCTTTTTGCCTAACTTTTCATGTTCGTTATATGTCTTGCGCCACTCTTCAACGCCAAGATTCAGATAATCGGCGTATTTTTCAGTATAGCGAGAGCTTTGCCGTTCATTCAGCTTTGCCCGGCTGGCTGAATCCGGCAAAACCGGATGTTTCACAACATTCTGACTGATTGCCTCCACCAGTGGATAATCAGATATTGTCTGCACAAAAATTGAGCCATTATTATGCTTGGGGGTGGCCGTTACATCAACCTGCAAGGCCAGAAATTTATCTTTATGCAGTAAACGGTTGTGAATATCGGCAATGGATTTAAACCATGCAAGTTTCGCATCATGGATATGGTGTGCCTCATCATTTAAGATAACCAGTTCATCAATATCCCGGACAATATCACCAAGATCAACCTTGGAGTCGGTGGTGGCACCGGTTGGACGTTTGCCCAGGAAATAATCCATGGTGTCTTCATCATCAGCCGTGGGTTCCACATCGTTACCGGTATATACCCGGTGGATATTGGTCAGAAAAATATTACCGGTGGGCCGGGTAACATTCACATTGTCCTGAATATGTAGAGTGAGCTGAAAATCATCCCGCCAGTTCAGACCGTCAAAACCATTATCAGGCAAAACCGGATCTTCAAAAAAAATGCGTAATCCTTCAAAGTCACTGCGTATCCGGTCAAGGACAATAATATTAGGCGTAATCAGCAGAAAATTTCTGGCAAGCGCCGAGTCTGCCTCATACAGTTTATGAAAAAAGCACCAGGCCAGTACCAGGCTCATCACCTTGGTTTTACCGGCTCCCGTTGCCATTTTTATTACAAAACGGCTCCATGACTCGTCAAACATCCCGGCGGAAACCGCCCCGGATGAATCAAAGCGCAGCAGATCATATTTATCCCTGGCCTGTGCCACATCATAGAGATAAACAATGGTCTCAATAGCCTCCTGCTGGGAAAAATAATATTGAAACCGGGCCATGGAACCATCTGCCTGCGGCAGGAGATGCTGGCTATGAAACCACCAGTTCAGCAAAGACAGGCTGGTGTCCGAAGCGCCCTCATACTTGTTATCCCGCCACTCCTGCACTTTTTTACGCAAGACCGGCACCAGAGGCGGCATCAGTTTCTCAGAGCTGGAT
>JAJRVC010000091.1 GCA_024277475.1 Deltaproteobacteria bacterium | reverse complement strand
CTCTTTCGCAACCAGGGTGATGGCAGTATGGTGATCTGGCTGATGAACGGCCAGACGGTGGTGGGCGGCGGCCTTACGAGCCTTCATCCGGGCGCCCCGGGCGGGTGGAATGTTGTCGGGGTGAATGATTTCGATGGTGATGGCAAAGCCGACATTCTCTTTCGCAACCAGGGTGATGGCAGTATGGTGATCTGGCTGATGAACGGCCAGACGGTGGTGGGTGGCGGCCTTACGAGCCTTCAACCTGGCGCTGTGGGTGGCTGGGACATCGCGGGAATAGGGGACTTTGATGGCGATGGTAGATCCGACATTCTTTTCCGCCATCAGGGTGACGGCAGGATACTGATCTGGCTTATGAATGGCCAAACGGTTACCAGCGGCGGCCTTACAAACTTTCAGGCTGGTTTTGTGGGAGTGTGGAACGTTGCTCAGGTGGACGACTTTAACGCGGATGGCAAGGCCGACATTCTCTTTCGCAACCAGGGTGATGGCAGTATGGTGATCTGGCTGATGAATGGCCAGACGGTGGTGGGCGGCGGCCTTACGAGTTTTCAACCGGGCGCCGTGGGAGTGTGGGATATTGATCGAACGGACGACTTCGATGGAGATGGCAAGGCAGACCTCCTCTTCCGCCATCAGGCCAACGGCGACATGCTACTCTGGCTGATGAACGGAAACACCGTTATTGGAGGCGGCTTTACAAGCCTTCAGGTTGGCGCCCCGGGTGGATGGGACGTGGTGCAGGTGGGCGACTTTAACGCGGATGGCAAGGCCGACATTCTCTTCCGCAACCAGGGTGACGGAAGCATGGTGATATGGCTGATGAACGGGCAGACGGTGGTGGGTGGCGGCCTTACGACCCTTCAACCGGGCGCCGTGGGAACATGGGACGTGGAGGGGAAATAGAACCCCTCTCCCGCGCGTGCCCTTAGCTCATCTTTGTCAGCGCCACCGAAAATAATCATTAATAACATCATGTTACGGTTTTTAAGAGTTCGTTATGGCACTACTGTTTGTGCTTTTGTCGACTCAATGATCGTTTTCTGCGTTTTTCCCGGCAACCAGTCCAGCTGCAGTGCCCGCAGAATGCGCTGCTGACCACTCTTGGGATAGCTGCTTTTGCGGATATGAATCTGCTCTCCATCCTGTCCTCGCAGGGTCACCGTGGTCCGGGTCTGTGTGCTCATGGTCCTGCAGATCGTCTCCCAGCTGTCATCGATTCCCTGTGCCTTGAGCTTGTGCCGCAGTTGGTGTACCAGGTTATAGGCCAGCAAGGTGATCCAGATATGGCCCTCCACCCGTACCGTCTTCTGGTGGTACACCGGGCGCATGCCCAGCTCCGACTTGAAACTGCGAAAGACCGCTTCCAGGTCCGTGAGCATCACATAGGTAGTGTTTGAACGATAATCGTATATATCTATATATTTCAATGTGATATAATACATTCAAGCAATGAGTCTTGTACCAGGAAGCGGCCTAATTTGTGATTAAAGGCGTATTTTGGGCAGAAAACAGAAATCTTCACAGGTTGAATCGTATGCGAACCGTTCTTACTCCACAAATGTCACTGGGTGAAATAGCGATTAAAAAGATCAAACTGGATCCCAAATCCAGAGATGACATTCCTTTCATTTTAGCGGGATTACAGTATATTTATACCACCCCAGCACTGCATGACGCTGTTTTTACTATTTTACAACAGATCATTCCCAAACAGACAAAGCAAGAAAAACGGGATCAAGGTCATCAGACGGTGAGTTCATCTCTTGGGCGTCCGGGAATGGACCAATGGAAAATTCTCGTCCTTGGTGTACTTCGATTGGGTTTAAATACAGATTATGATCGCATCCATGAATTGGCCAATCATCATCGCACCATCCGCCAAATGATGGGGCATAGTGAGTGGAGTGATGATTACGAATATTCATTACAGACGATCAAAGACAATCTGCAATTATTTACGCCAGAAATTCTGGAACAAATCAATGTGGAAGTGATCAAGGCAGGGCACTCCCTGGTAAAAAAAAAGCACGGCGTTGGGCCAACAGCCAATAAGCGTCTGGTTGAACAAGCGGCGGAACCCACTTCAGGGAAACTCCATGGACGCTGTGATTCTTTTGTTGTAGAAACGAATGTACATTTTCCAACAGATAGTAGCCTTCTTTATGATGCGGTGAGGAAAGCGATCAAGGAAAGTGCTGTACTCGCTGTGATCCATGGATTATCAGGTTGGCGCCAATTTGCTCATCGTATTCGACAATTTAAAAAACAGTATCGAAAAATTCAAATCCTTAGATATTCCACCTCCAAGAATGAAGAGAAGAAGAGCCGACGAGCCGAACTGATCAAAAAAGAGCACACCACGTATATTGAACTGGCAGAGAAGTGGATCCGGCAATCAGAGCAAACCATAGAGCAACTTAAGGTCAACGGTTGCAAGGACGACGAAATAGCCCCACTAGAACAGTATTTATACGATGCACGCCTATTAAGAGAGCAAATTCACCGTAGAGTGATTTTGGGAGAAGTCATCGCGCACAATGAAAAGATCTTCTCTATCTTTGAGCCCCATACTGAATGGATCTGCAAGGGTAAAGCCGGTGTGCCCGTAGAATTGGGTCTACGGGTTTGCATTATGGAAGATCAACATCAGTTTATTCTTCACTCAAAAGTGATGCAGCAACTGACCGATGACAAAATAGCCGTTGAAATGGTCAAAGAAACGAGAAAGCTATTTCCCTATTTAACCTGCGTTAGTTTTGATAAGGGTTATCATAGCCCAAAAAATCAGCAACAATTAAAAGAGCATCTGGAGCGAGTCATCCTACCCAAAAAAGGACGCTTAAGTGAAGCCGATCGGTTACGCGAAGGAAGTGATGAATTTAGAAGATTGCACCATCAACATTCTGGAGTGGAGTCTGCGATCAATGGCTTGGAACACGGTGGCCTAGATGTTTGTCCTGATCATGGAATCATGGGTTTCAAACGCTATGTGAGTCTGGCTGTGGTGTCACGGAATATTAAAAGATTGGGAAGTATCCTATACAAGCAGGCTGAGGAAAAAGAAAGACGCAAGCGTGGCCACTATAAAATAGCGGCATAAGAAAATGAATAAAAAACAGGTCAACCTGGGAATATTGTGTCCTGAATTTGATCAATGACATAATTATTGCACAAATAGAGAAGAATACTCATTACAATGATTTACATGGTCAATGTTTGGCTGGAAAGAACACAATATTTTTTTAAAAAACCGCTTTCTCGGTCAGACACTATTTAAATAACTTGCTTTTTAAAAAAGGGCTCTGACCCCTTTTTGTCCTTTTTTGTGAGTTGATAGATGCTGAAGCGATAATACCTGCCCAGCTTGCTTGGCCGGTATCCCAGGTCTATTGCTATCTGTACAAATGCCTGCCCGGCCAATGAGTCTGTGGTGAACCACAAGCTGGGCTGTGGATTTTCCAGCAACCGCAGGAACCGAGCATAGGCCTGGGTATTGCTTGTTGACAAGGCCTCAACCGGCACAGAAAGTACTTTTACCTGCAGATAAAACGGCAAGCCCCGAGACGGCGGGTAATCGATGAAAAGCAGTTGTTCGG
>JAJRVC010000009.1 GCA_024277475.1 Deltaproteobacteria bacterium | reverse complement strand
TAGATATCGATCCAGTAGCTATCCAGATACATGCTGTGTTGCGGTGCGGCGTAGCGGTCATTATCGTCCCCCATCACAAATTCCCCGGCAGGTATTTCAATCATTTCAGAAGAAAGGGCAGGACTCGCCAGAAGAGTTAGAGCAAGAAAGACTGATATTAATAAAGCTTTTCCCCACCTATTCATGAATGCTTCCTTTGAAGAAAGATTATCACAATACAGGTATGGGGAAGAGGCGGATTTGACATTTTGGAAATAAGGGGGAATTATTAAGTCTGGATCGCCGCCCACTGGCGTGGGAGGCAACTCTGCATTACGTTATGAGCAGTCGAAGTTTATTCGAGCGCATTTAAAAGTAATTGTCCTATAAGAAAAATGTTAGCGAACGTACAGTAAAAGGCTTGATGGTGTTTTCAGCTTTACGAGCATTGACCTGTTACCAGCGGCGGTTCGCCGCTATTCCCATTCTATGGTGCCGGGGGGTTTGGAGCTGATGTCGTAGACGACGCGGTTGACACCGTGGACTTCGTTGATGATGCGATTGGAAAAGGTGCCGAGCAGTTCATAGGGCAGGTGAGCCCAGTCGGCTGTCATGCCATCGGTGCTGGTGACGGCGCGAATGGCGATCACGTTTTCGTAGGTGCGCGAGTCTCCCATAACGCCAACGGTTTTTACCGGGAGCAGGACCGCGAAGGATTGCCATAAATCGTTGTAGAGCCCTGCGGCTTTTATTTCTTCGAGGATTATTTTGTCTGCCGCGCAGAGGATGTCCAGCCGTTCGCGGGTGATGTTCCCCAGAATGCGTATGGCCAGTCCCGGGCCGGGAAAAGGCTGGCGGTTGATGATTTCATCGGAAATGCCCATCTCCCGCCCTAATGCGCGGACTTCATCCTTAAACAGTTCGCGGAACGGTTCGAGCAATTTCAGATCCATCTTTTCCGGCAAGCCGCCGACATTGTGATGCGATTTGATCACCGCTGACGGGCCTTTGAAGGAGACCGATTCGATCACATCCGGATACAGTGTTCCCTGCGCGAGAAAGGTGAAGTTGCCCAGACGTTTTGCTTCTTCTTCAAACACGTCAATAAAAGTGTTGCCGATGGATTTTCTTTTTTGTTCGGGGTCGGTGACACCGGTCAGTTTGTTGAGGAACTGGTCAGAGGCATCGATCACATCCAGATTAATGCTGAAGTTGTCGCGAAAGGTTTTTTCTACTTTGTCTTTTTCGCCGGTACGCAGGAGTCCGTTATCGATAAACAGGCAATACAGATTATCGCCGATAGCCTTGTGAATCAGCACAGCGGCCACTGAAGAGTCGACACCGCCGCTCAACCCGCAAATCACTTTTTCGTTGCCAACCTGTTTGCGGATATCTTCGACCATAAAATCCACCAGAGATTCCATTTTCCAGTTGGCGGAGCATTCGCAGATTTTAAAAAGAAAATTTCTGAGAATTTTTTCGCCTTCAGCGGTGTGGACCACTTCCGGGTGAAATTGCAGACCATAAATTTTTGCTATGGGATTTTCAATCGCCGCCATGGGAGAATTGCCGGTGAAGGCAATGGATTTGAATTTGTCCGGCAATTTTGAGATGCGGTCGCCATGACTCATCCACACGGTGGTGTTGTTTTTAACGCCTTCGAACAAATGTGAAAATTCTTTCAGCATCAATTCTGCGCGACCGAACTCGCGATGCTCTGAAGGATGGACCTTGCCGCCCAAAAGGTGCGTGATGAGCTGCATACCATAGCAGATGCCTAAAACGGGAACTCCCAAGTCAAAAATTCCGGTATCGCATTGATAGGCATCGGCTTCGAGAACGCTGGCGGGCCCCCCTGAAAGAATAATTCCTTCAGGTTTGAATGCGGTAATTTTTTCTAAAGTGATTGTGCAGGGATGGATTTCACAATAAACCTCGCACTCGCGAACCTTGCGGGCGATGTTCTGGGTGTACTGTGACCCAAAGTCGAGAATTAGAATTTTCTGTTCGTGTAGCCGGTCTGTCATGCTTTGCGGAGTTTGAAGGTGAACCTAATCAATGTGGTAATTGGGTGCTTCTTTTGTCACGATTACATCGTGGACATGGCTTTCGCGCAGTCCCGCCGCGGTGATTTTTATAAACGAAGCCTTTTTTCTCAATGCGTCAATGGACTCGGTACCGCAATAACCCATGCCGGCACGCAGTCCGCCGAGCAATTGATGAACCGTGAAAGAAAGCGCACCCCGGTAGGGAATGCGTGCTTCTACTCCTTCAGGCACCAGTTTGCTTTCGGAAAGTTCCCGCTCCTGAAAATAACGGTCGCTAGACCCTTGTGACATGGCACCGATCGAACCCATACCGCGGTACTCTTTATAGCTTCTGCCCTGATAAAGAATTTTTTCGCCGGGACTTTCCTCGGTGCCGGCGAATAAAGAGCCGATCATCACGGTGCTGGCTCCGGCGGCGATGGCTTTAGTGACATCGCCAGATAACTTGATGCCGCCGTCTGAAATAACAGGGATGTTTTTCTTTTCCGCTATCTTCACACATTCGGCAATCGCCGAAATTTGTGGAACACCGACACCACTCACCACGCGTGTGGTACAAATGGAACCGGGGCCGATCCCCACTTTCACTGCATCGACACCGGCTTTGATCAACGCTGTGGTGCCCTCGGCGGTAGCTACGTTGCCACCGATGATTTGCAGTTTTGGAAAGGACTTTTTAATATTGCGGATGGTGCTTAAAACTTTTTCTGAATGACCGTGTGCGCTGTCTATGACCAGAACGTCCAGCCCAACACGAATCAGGTCTTCAATATGCTCTTCGGGATTTTGTGTGACCCCGAGCGCGGCTCCAACCAATAATCTGCCTTTAGAGTCTTTGGCCGCATTGGGGAACTGACCGACTTTTTCGATATCCTTGATAGTGAGCAACCCTTTCAGGTTTCCTCTTTGGTCGACCACCAGCAATTTTTCGATGCGGTTGTCGTGCAGAATCTCTTTTGACTTTGTAAGAGAGGTGCCTTCGGGAATAGTGATCAGGTTCTTTTTTGTCATCAAAGTGCTGATTTTCTTATTGAGGTTGGTTTCAAACCTCAAGTCGCGGTTGGTCAAAATCCCCACCAGTTTTTTATTCTGCGTGATAGGAAAACCCTTGATGTTATATTTTTTCATAACCTCATGAGCTTCGCTGATTTTCTGGTCGGGTTCTAACGTGATGGGGTCGGGAATCATAACACTCACCGAGCGTTTGACCTTGTCTACCATTTTGCGTTGTCTTTCCGGCGTGAGACTTCGATGGATGATGCCGATGCCGCCTTCCTGTGCCAGAGCGATTGCCAGGCTTGTTTCAGTGACGGTATCCATCGGCGCACTGATCAGCGGACATTTGAGTTTGATTTTCCGGGTCAGTCGCGTAGATAAATCCACGTTCGCAGGCAGAACCTTGGAGTGGGCAGGTAGCAATAAAACATCATCAAAAGTCAGGTAGGTCGGAACTTTTTCGGGGTCAATCATAGGTTTTTATCGAATAGAAATTGCATAAAATATAAAAATCCCATACTAGCACGGCTGTCCATCTTCTTGCATTAGATTTCTCTGGCTCCAAAAAACTTTATTAAGTTTTTTGGAGCCAGAGTGTTCTCTCTGAAACTAATGAATACAGGTGAGTCGCCAGGAAGCAGAACGCGATTAGCGGTGCAGCGACAGGAACCCACCAGGCAACCAGCAACGAGGCATTGACAAACCCAATTGCCGTAGCTGATTTTGTCAGGCTTCTTATCAGGTAGGGCATTGGGAAGGGTGAAAGCATTGAGATGGAATTGAGAAGCACCACGGTAATCAAGAGTGGGTCGGGAGCAAATCCAAAATATTTTGCTGTCAGGAGCACTAAAAGCAGGTGCCGCATCAGCTCGTTGGTGGGCGACCCGCCGCTGGCTTTTCCAGTTGCTGTTAGTCGAGAGGTGACACGCAGTAAGATCGCGGTCACAGCTACCAGGCTGACAATGCTAAAGGCTATTTCGTAATGAATGCCAATTGCCAGGACAAAAATTATATGAGCGACAGCATCGCAAACATTGTCCAGTGCCGCGCCAAAATCGCTCTTGAGATCCAGCTTGATAGCCAGGATGCCATCAAGGTCGTCCATGATATTGTTATAAATGATCAAAGGGATCAAATATTGAAAGCCATCTTTAAAGAAGAGAATTGCAAGGGGAAGAACTCCGAGTATGGAAACAATATTGGGTATGTTTCTATAAAAAAATACCCAGGCGAAGGAATTCTTCATAGGCTGACGGAACCCGTCTTGTCGCCGGGATCAGGAGGAGAGCCAGGACGAACAACAAAAAAATGGTTTGTCAGTTCAGGGAAGTCAACCCTCATTGCTGACGGAACTCTCGCTATCCAGGGATTGCCCAAACGCAGACTCCAGTATGCCAGATGGCCAATTACGGGAATGAATTGAAGACTCCCGGGTACAGAATTTTTCCATTTCCTGATGAGTTCGCAACCCATCTGCATGAGAGTATAGGGTGTGTTTAAACAGGTTTGGGCCGTTGACAGACCGCATTTATTGAATAAGCTGTGATAGGTTGGGACGGAACGGTAGACAGCCTGATATTCTCCATCTCGTGTGAGAGTTCCCTTTCGCACTGTGCTTTCCCGGCACAGGATAATACCATCCGGGGTGAGCAATGCCTTTAATTTCTGTAGCAGTGTGACCACATCATTGTCATTGAGGTACATCAATAGTCCGCCCAGGAAGATCAATGAAAATTGACCTTTTGGCGCAAAGGATAATACGTCGTCATGGATGGGTGTGAAATTTTTGTAAGAGGAGCAACGTTGTACCATGCTTTCATATAACGGTGTGCTTGCTTCAACGGCAGTGACTTCCCTGAATTTCAGTGCAAAAAACTCTGCCCAATAGCCGATACCGCTTCCCAGGTCTAGAACAGCTCCGGTAATATCGGTGTTTTGTAGCAGTTGTTCGACAATAACGGACTCAGCGCGAAAACGAAAACGCCCTGCACTGGCAGGGAAACCAAAACCCTCCATCATATAGGGACCCATGATAGAGGGGTCAGCCTTCTTCCAATAACGGCTTATAATCGAATAGTCCAACTCATTGGCGATGGTATCGGTTTTATGGTTCATCAGGGTGTTCACTGTTTTTTGAGGATGAGCGGCTCCAGAAACTAAACGCTGAAGTCAAAATACCGGGTTTAACAGGACTCGGGGTATGTGTCGGTTTCTTCCAGGATACGTTCAGCGTTTGCAAGGTCGGCAGGAGTGTCGATTTCATACCAACTCTCAGGGTCGAAAAAAACGCCGTCCATGAAAAGACTGCCATCAGCCAGCATCTCTTTGAAGACCACCTCGTAAAACTCGTTTACTTTTCCAGAAGATATATAAAGCTTCAACCGTTCAACGACCTTTTGCCATGATGAAGCCGAAAGGCTGTATATATTGACTGTTTTGTAGTGAGTTCCGCTTGTATTATTACCCACAGCAAAGGCCTGAACTCTATTAAGAGCATCCATGGTTACTGTGGCTCCATTCATCCATGGCCGCATTAAAGAAATTGCGATTTTGTTCGGATAGAGAAGGCCTTCCAGTTGCGAGACTTCAAATATTAGATCGCTTTCGACTAAAAGAAAAGATTCCTGAATGTTTTTCCGAGCCAGCCATAAGGAGTAGATATTGTTGGTTGTTTGAAATAGCGGATTGGTTATTAATTCTATTTTCAGGTCTCCGGTATATTCGTTGACGAATCTTTGAATGTGGTGGCCCAAATGTCCAACGACAATCACCAGCCGCTTGAAACCGTTGAGGTTGTCAATCAATCGCTCAAGTATAGGGACTCCTCCTACTTCAATGAGGCATTTGGGAACAGTATCTGTCAAAGGTTGTAAACGTTTTCCTGTGCCAGCGGCCAATAGTAATGCTGTGGTGACACGATTCCCTTGGAAATGATTATTATTCATCAATGTCCTTTAAAAAAGGTTTGCTGGCAATGCTTAAAAAAAACACTTAACTCTAAGTAAGCCAGAAATATTGTCGCAGGATTAATTCTCAGGTTTGACCTGATATTGTGCACGGTACCGCACAAAACCCACTGTGCTCAGAGGGGCAACCCTTTGTATCCAAGAGAGATAAGAGGAAGCCCGGACTACGTGAAAGGCACGCTTTTAAAAAGCCGAAAATTTGGAGGAAAATATTCGCGGATATTCACTAAGGATGGTTGAACATACATCAAAATTCAGCTTTTGTCTACCAGGCTGACAAACAATGCCCTTTGTTCTTGTGTAGTTCTTTATGTTTCAATAAAGTAAATTATGATGAAAATGCTTTTACACATACTTTTTCTGGTTTTCGCCTTTACCGCTCATTCTCAGCCTTTGTTTGAAGGAACCGGAGAACAGGAAGACTGGCTCGGTACTTATTATCAGGGGAAAAAGATGGGATTCACCAAATCGGTTACCCGCTGGGGTCCCGATGGTATTGTGATGGACTCCACCGTGTTTTTTAAAATCCGTTCCGAGTCGGTAGACCAGTCCACTACCATCAAGCAGACAACACGGCTCAGTCCCGATTTCAGGTTATTGAGCTTTTCCCTGTTGCAGGAAATCGCCGGACACCGGCAACAGGTGGAGGGCAAGCTGGCAGGTAATGAACTGCGTTATCGAACCCAATCGCGGGGTTACGATAAAGAAAAAACCATTGTATTTACTGCCGAGACGGCTCCCTCATCCACGTTCCTTTTAAACTTGATTGCGGCAGGACTGAAAGTCGGACAAAAAGGCGAGTTGCCGTTGTTCATGGAACCGTTGCAGTTGATGGTCGATCTGCGATACGAAGTGTTGCGCAAAGAAACATTGCAATACCAGGGTGAACCGGTTGATACGTTTGTCATCCTTCAGCGGTTCAGGGGTATGGAATCCACGATGTGGGTGGCCAGCGATGGTTCGGTTTACCGCGAAACCAACGACATGGGATTCGAATCTTTCAAAGAAGAGGCGGAGGTAGCGCAGAAAATTGACGAGGCGATGACGATCAGCAGCATTATCACCATGAGCCTTGTAAAACCGG
>JAJRVC010000090.1 GCA_024277475.1 Deltaproteobacteria bacterium | reverse complement strand
CTTGCAACCATCAAGGAGATTCGCCGACAAACCCGGTTCAGTGCCTGTCGAACATTTGCTGGAGTGCATTCCAGATACCTTGCGGCCTCCTTTATTTTCATCGTCCCGCCATGGATACCCAGCAGCGCTTCGAGTATCTGCTCTTCTTTTGGCGTCAGACAGTGGCGAACGAAAGGGTATGCCTGGTCAACATCGATAGTGAACAGAGGCTCTAAGTGGCAGGTGCTGGCTTCCTGAGTAAATCGCTTTGACGTGAAAGCAGAACTGTCACAAAGTTTCCGTGGTGGGGAAGTTGAGCCAGACCTGCTTTTTGAGTCCGGGTTCGGTGTGACCGCTGCAAGCTTGCCTTTGTACAGATTCCAGAAGCAGGCAGGGAAAATAACCTGACGCTCCGTTGCTACTGTAGCGGCCTCAAGTGCAGCTTCGTAGGCATCCTGAAGAAAATCTTCCTGATCATAGGGGGCATACGGGAGATATTTTCTCGAATACCCGGCTATTTGCTTGATGTTCTGGTCCACCCAGGCGATTGCAGTTTCAGCAGTCATTTTATTCAAACCCCTCTCTATCTATGGTTAAAGAATGGTTAAAGTAACTTTTGCGATTTCCAGAAACCGACCTTCTAACCAGCTGAAAACAAAAGATAATTCTCCAAAAAATGTTATCCACAGCCAGAGAAACGTGCGTCATAGACCGATAGTTGTGTGAGTCATAGACCGATACCCCGTGAGTCATAGACCGATAGGCTGTGCGTCAAAGACCGATACTCCGTGAGTCAAAGACCGATACCTTGCGAACTGAAAAGCGTGAGTCATAGACCGATACCCTTTAACTCCTGCGAATGACCGTCACCCGATCAGATTCGATGCCCCATATTTCCAGGAATCCGACTTCAACCAGGGCCTTCAAAGCCTTCTTGAGTTCTCTCCTGAAAAAACGTAGCTCGCTATCACTGGCACAGAGCTGTTGCAGGGTTTCAACCTTGACCGGATAGGGTTCTTTGTGACTTGACCAGTAACTGTGAAGTTTCGTAGCAATCCCGGCAGGCAAGGCCTTGCGCTGTTCCAGGTCGATCAGCGTGAATGCACTGTCGGCAAAAAGAAGACTCATTACTTTGGACAGCCGAACTTCCCATTGAGCCAGGGGCGTCTGTTTTTCCAGGTCCCACATCGCGATGTAGTCGATAAGACTTGTAACCACGGTTTGATGAAGGCGATTGGACGTGATCTGGACAGCCGTAGCTTTCATTCGCAGCAGACAATCCCTGATGCGCTGGTAGCCACGGCTATTCACCTGCCAGCCGATGGATTTCAGAAAGGAGTAGGGCGTAAAGAAGATCGAGTCACCGAGCGGTTGCCCCTTGGCAAGTTGCAGAAGCCGCATCCAGACCAGTTCGTCGTCCTGACGTAACTCTTCTCCCAGGTAGAGGAGGCTTCCGCCGCCGGTGACGATAATCTCGGCCTGCTTGAGATAAACCCTGCGCTTGTTGCGGTTGCGAGCCGTAAACAGTGCAGATCGAACGATTTCGTTTGGTGAAGCCCCCTTGGTAGATGTCCAGTCAGGCAAGCATTTGGGCGCGGCCTCTATCTCATCCCTGAACCGTTCAAGTACCTCCATCAATTCAGGAGCCAGGTCAGAGGAGACCTCTTTCGAGGCAGACTCCAAAAATTTGTGGTTATCTCCTGCTTGTCCCCTCATGCTTCGGCCTCAATTCTCCCATCGCAAGCACCCTGTCCATGTCGGACAAGAGCCTCTGCAAACATCCTCATGATCCGAGAATGCTTTGCATTTGAAAGCTCAAGTGGTATTTTTCGAAACTCAAAAGAAACTTTCGAAACACAAAAATTTGTGGTATTTGTGTTTTTTTCACTCATTTTTGTGGCTCACTCATTCTTTTAGTTGCGTACCTTGTCCACGACAGACATGAAAATGTAGCAAGAACCAAATATTTGTGTGTAAACACTCGTTTTTGTTTTAAAGCACACATATGGGTGTGTCAAGACAATTTTTTGTCTTGCACCATACATACGAGGGCTACGAGACAAATTTTTGTTCATTGACACACGTTTGTGGAGGACCCCATGAGAGAAATAGGTGATCGGCTCAAAGAACTACGCGAAGAGATGCCGCTGTCGGACCTAGCCAACAAGCTGGGCATTCACAAAAACACCATGGCTAATTACGAACGGGGTGAGCGTTTTCCTGACACAAAAATACTTTTGAATTTGTTGGAAATATTCCCGGACACCAATCCGACATGGCTATTAACAGGGGAAGGCTCCAAAAACAGCTCGGAGCCTGTACAGAGGGGGTTTGTGATGTTCCCGCGCTACGAAATTGAGGCCGGAGCCGGCCTAGGAAGGACTGTTCAAAGCGAACAGATTGTAGATTTTGTTTCTTTCAAAGAGGAATGGGTTCAGAACTTTTTACGTGTTCCAAGAAAAGACCTGGCCTTGCTGTCGGTAAAGGGAGACAGCATGAATCCAACCTTGAATGATGGAGACATGATCCTTGTAGACCTGAGATCCGATAGAATTGATGACAGTGCCATCTATGTGCTTGAGTTTGACGATGCACTTCTTGTAAAAAGGATTCAGAGAAAACTGGACGGCTCTGTCGTCATCAAGAGCGACAATCAGCTCTATGAGCCTGAGGTTCTGCAAAAGGACCGTGCGGAGACACTCAGGGTAATAGGCCGCGTTGTTTGGAGTGGGCGGCGAATGTAGACCCGAAAATCCCACGGAGAATGAAATGTTTTCCAGTATGATATCTGGACATTCACTCACAGATATCATACTGGACAGCTCCACTTGATTTCTCCACGCAAGGTCAGTTACTTAATGTCTTCGCAGATCCCACCCCAATCATTCAGCATCTTCAGGAACCTTAAGACGACCTTCCAGCCAAGACACAAGACTAGCGGTTGGATAAGCTACCCGACCATTGACGGTGATTTTTCCGGCAGGACCAGAGCCCCTGGAATCCTCGTTGGCTAAATGGCGAGGAGTGACAATACCACCTGAAAAACGGTAGACCTCCCGCCGAGCAACAAAGGGAGCTTTCCAGTTTTCAGCCAGCACGCAAAGATCGACATTTTTCATATCATTTCCTCCTACAGAATCATGGTTCTCGTTAAAAAAGTTTATTCTCGTCGGCTCCCCACTCAACATTTTCGAATCACACCGCACCCAAAAGATGCCTTGGGAATGTCGTGAGATGAAGACAGAGTGGGCCTGTCCTATATATAGGGAGAGGGGG
>JAJRVC010000089.1 GCA_024277475.1 Deltaproteobacteria bacterium | reverse complement strand
GTTGTGGGTTCAGAGTTCAGGGTTGTGGGTTCAGAGTTCTGGGTTGTGGGTTCAGAGGTTCAGGGTTGTGGGTTGTGGGTTCAAGGGTTCAGGGGTTCTGGGTTGTGGGTTCTGGGTTCTGGGTTCTGGGTTCTGGGTTGTGGGTTCAGGGTTCAGGGTTCAAGGGTTCAAGGGTTCAAGGGTTCTGGGTTCAGGGTTGTGGGTTGTGGGTTGTGGGTTCTGAGGTTCTGGGTTCAGAGGTTCAAGGTTCAGGAGTTCTAAGTAAAAGAGAATATCGAATGTCGAATACTGACAATCTCGTAAAAAGTCAAAATTTTCGAATTTTAGTCTTATACCCTATGCCATTTAGAAAGTTGCAACTGCCGTGATACTGGTGACGACAATTTTATTTCTCTTTGATTACGGTTTCATTGGTGCTCAGAATGCCCTACGAACAGTCCATTGTCCTGCTCGACGAAGAAACAGTATTGGCCGAATGCGGTCCGATGCGGTTGGTTATTCGGGCCTGGGAAGGGAGCAAGCCGCAGATGGGTCTTATCAGGGAGGCTGCCGGGCAATCATTTTTATACCTGGAACGCGTCGCCGGGTTTCGCCGTGAGGTCAGTCTGTCGTTTCGCAACATTAAAGTCCAACCGCAAGACGATCTTGCCATGGAGATGATCAGCAGTGTCGAAATCATTGGTGACAGTGACTTGACGCCTATGGCTGCGGTTGCCGGAACCCTTGCGGATGCGGTGGCGGACTGGCTTTTTGAACGCGGCCCCACCCGGGTCATTGTGGACAATGGGGGTGATATCGCCGTCAGGCTGGCTGAAGGCGAAACAGTCACCGTCGGAGTCCGGCCCCGGGTAACCAGCCGGCATGTATCCCATCTAATTCGCCTGAATTCCGGCTGTTCGGCCTGGGGCGTGACGACCAGTGGCGTGGGGGGCAGAAGTTTAACCCGGGGAATTGCATCGGCTGTAACCGTGCTGTCAACCAAAGCCTCAGTGGCGGATGCTGCCGCCACTGCAATTGCAAATGCATGCTTTGTGAAAGATGACCGCATCACCCAGCTGCCGGCCGAAAAGATTGATCCGGCCTCAGACCTAAAAAGCATCCCCGTCACCATTGAAGTGGGGCTTTTAAGTTCGGGGAAGATCCGGACGGCAATTAACAGCGCCAGGCAAAAGGCTGAAGATCTTTCGCAAAAGGGTATCATTATGGGCGCGTTTATTGCTCTTGGAAGCGTTTACACTATGACGGACGGCATGAAAAGATATGTCCGGCCGGTGCCGGAATCGTAAGGATTCGCCCTCGTATTCTCAGTGATCATTGTGATCTCTGCGGTGAACTACTACTAAACCCTTAACTTAAAAGGAGAAAGAAACATGAAAACAACAAAACTTATCCTGACGGTCTTAACTATCGCAGCCTTGCTGATAACGGGTGCTTCATCAGGCGTTTTTGCCGGTGATACCATTAAGATCGGTGAGATTCAGACCTACAGCAAATTAACGAATTTTACTTTTCCGTACCGCAATGGCTGGCAGCTTGCCCTTGAGGAAATTAACAATTCAGGCGGTGTCATGGGCAAAAAGCTTGAAGTCATCTCTCGTGACGACGCCGGCAAACCGGGGACGGCGGTAACCGTAGCCGAAGAACTGGTTCGAAAAGACAAAGTCGTCCTGCTCATGGGCACTTTTTTTTCTCATGTGGGCCTGGCCGTGACTGATTTTGCCAAACGCAACAAAGTGCTGTTTGTTGCCGCCGAGCCGCTGTCCGACGCGGTGGTGTGGGCCAAGGGAAATCGCTACACTTTCCGCCTGCGACCCTCGACCTATATGCAGGCCGCCATGCTGGCCGAAGAGGCCGCGAAAAATCCTGCCAAACGCTGGGCCACCATCGCACCGAACTATGCCTACGGTAAAGATGCCGTTAAGTCTTTTAAAAAAGTCCTAAAAGCCAAACGGCCGGACGTTGAATTTGTTGCCGAGCAATGGCCGGCTTTATTTAAAATAAATGCCGGTGCTGAAATTCAGGCCCTGGCAGACGCCAAGCCGCAAGCCATTTACAATGTTACATTCGGCGGTGATCTGGCCAAGTTCGTGCGGGAAGGCAAACTAAGAGGATTTTTTAAAGATGTATTTGTGGTAAGTTTATTAACCGGTGAGCCTGAATATCTTGATCCCCTCAAAGATGAAGCTCCGGAAGGGTGGCTGGTAACCGGTTATCCCTGGAAGGATATTAAAGATCAGCCCCACGTAAAATTTGTCGAAGCTTATCAGAAAAAGTTTAACGATTATCCGCGCACGGGATCGGTGGTCGGGTACAACACCCTGATGTCCGTCTACCACATGCTGAAAAAGGCGAATTCGACTGATACGGAAAAAATGGTGGATGCCATGGAAGGACTTACCTTTGATTCGATTATCGGACCGATTACCTACCGTAAAATCGACCACCAGTCCACCATGGGAGCTTTCGTGGGTCATACCGCCCTGAAAGACGGCAAAGGTGTTATGGTAGACTGGCGGTATGAGGACGGCAAAAACTATCTACCGTCTGACGCAGAGGTTATGAAATTGCGACCCCAAAAGTAGAGAAAAACCCTGATGCGGTTCAGCTGATTCTAACTCAGTTCATAGGCCACCGGCTCTGCCGGGATGAGAATTTAAAAGGTTCTACCGTTACCGCGAGGGTATGCTTGACGGGTGCAAATCTGATCGGTGCCGGCGGCTTATGAATTAAAAGGGTTGTTTTCTAAATAAGCAAAAATAACCCCGGATTACCCCTAACTGTTTATAGGAAATATTTAACTTGGGTTTTTACATCGTACAATTTCTTACGGGTTTATCGGATGCTTCCGGCTTATTTCTTGTGGCCTGCGGTTTGTCGCTTATTTTCGGTGTTTCGCGAATCGTTAACATGGCTCACGGCTCTTTTTACATGGTCGGCGCCTACCTGGCTTATTACATAGCCGCTTATCTGCCGGCCGGCATTTTTTCATTCTGGAGCAGCATCTTGCTCGCCGCGGTGGCTGTAGGCTTGATCGGCGTTATTGTGGAAGTATTTTTATTGAGACGTTTGTACCATGCTCCGGAGCTTTTCATCCTTTTTGCAACCTTCGGGATCGTCCTGATCATTCAGGATCTGTCCCGCTGGCTTTTCGGAGCCGAGGACCTGCTGGGCCCCAGGGCTCCGGGGTTGAAGGGCAGCATAGACATCATGGGATCGCTGCTGCCGCAGTATGACCTGGTGCTGATCTTAATTGCACCCGTAATCCTCGGGGGACTGTGGCTTCTGTTAAATCGAACCCGATGGGGTGTTCTGGTGCGTGCCGCCACCGAAGACCGGGAGATGTCCGACGCACTCGGTGTCAATCAAACCCGGCTTTTTACAAGTGTGTTTTTCCTGGGTTCTTTTCTGGCCGGGTTGGGAGGTGCTGTTCAACTGCCCAAAGGCGGAGCGGATCTCCTGATGGATTTAAATGTGATCGCCGCCGCTTTCGTCGTCGTGGTGGTCGGTGGTATGGGCAGTATCCCCGGCGCCTATCTGGCCGCCGTGATTATCGGTGAACTCAGTTCATTCGGGGTTTTAGTCTTTCCGGCAAGTACCCTGGTATTGATGTTCCTGGTGATGGCCGTCGTGCTGGTGATCCGTCCCCACGGCCTTTTGGGCAAAGCCGAGTCCCATGAGCATGGATCTTCCGGAGTGGCCGAGTCTCTACTGCGACCAGCATCCGGAAGGCTAAAACTGCTCGGCCTGGGTTTATTGGTTCTTATTCTGCTGCTGCCCTTATTTGTGGAAACGTTTCAGCTGATTCTGATGACAGAGATTGCCATTTTTGCCTTGGCCTGTATGAGCGTGTATTTTTTATTCGGACCGGGAGGCATGGTGTCTTTCGGCCATGCCGCCTTTTTTGGCGGAGGTGCCTATGCGGCCGCCCTGATGGTCCATTATGTACAAACCCCCATGGAACTGGCCCTGCTTTTAGCACCCCTGTTAACCGGGTTGCTGGCGCTGATCATCGGATGGTTCTGTGTCCGCCTGTCAGGCGTATACTTTGCCATGCTCACATTGGCGTTTGCACAGATCTGCTGGTCGATTGTCTTTCAATGGGGTGAATTTACCGGCGGCGACGATGGCATTTTAAGCATCTGGCCCTCGCAGTGGGCCGATGACAAAGTTGTGTTTTACTATCTTACCATGGTGCTGTGCACTGGCGGGATTCTTGTTTTACGTCACCTTGTTTTTACGCCTTTCGGATACACCCTGCGCGCCTGTCGTGATTCGGCCCTGCGGGTGGATTCCATCGGGATCAACCTGCGCCGACACCAATGGCTGGCATTTATTATTGCCGGTGTTTTTACGGGGCTGGCCGGAGGAATTTACGTGTTTTCCAAAGGCAGTGTATTCCCGGACGAAATGGCGATTCCGCGCTCATTTGATTTTTTGTATATGGTACTGCTCGGCGGAGTTGAGACCCTCTTCGGGCCCGTGATCGGATCGGCGGCATTTACCTGGTTGCACGATAAGATATCACGAATTGAGTTCTGGCAGCTGATTTTGGGTTTAATTTTCATTTTTCTGGTAGTGGCTTTTCCCCAGGGAATTGCCGGCTCTATTCACGATCGATTCGGTAAGTATTTCGAGGACCCAACCTGAATGGAAGGACGAATGACTTAGCAATGACGAATGCCGAATGAAGATTGACGAATTTAGGAATTCCATCGATTTAAAAAAAGACGGAGCATAGCGATCCAATTTTTAAAAATTCAGCAGTTCGCTTGTTTTAAAATAGATAACGCGTAGCGTCATCAATATTGATGTGGCCGCAAAAAGGCACAAAAACCACAAAAATAAAATTTTACACTTATTAGGAGATTGTCAATAAATTTAGGCACTTTAGCTCATTTTAGGCACTTATATGTAATAAAATAAACACTCCCTTTCAGGGAAGAACCAGTGCCCCCGCGGAGCGGGATCTTCGACGGGCCCTCTGGACCCGGGTATCTACTCAATTCACCCTATCGTTGCAACTATGTATAGTTTCACATGAGGTAACATAATTCAATGACAAAAGTACTTGAAGTGCATGAACTTGCCAAGTCTTTTGGCGGAGTGCAGGCAGTTAAAAATCTCAGCTTTGATCTGGGAGAGGGCCAGTTGCTGGCGATGATCGGTCCGAATGGCGCCGGCAAGTCAACCTGCTTCAACTTGATTAACGGCCAGCTGCAACCGGATTACGGCCGGGTAGTCATCATGGGTAAAAAAATAAATGGCTACAAACCGCGGCAGGTCTGGGAATTGGGAGTGGGTCGTACCTTTCAGATCACGGCCACTTTTGCATCGATGACCGTACTGGAAAACATAAAAATGGCGGTCCTGTCCTATCACCGGCAGACCAAATCCCTATTCAGCAAAGTCCGCCGGCTTTATAGTGATGAATCCATGGAACTGCTCAAGCTTGTCGGGATCGAAGACCAGCATGACCGGGCCTGTGGTGTTCTTGCTTACGGGGATTTGAAACGGGTTGAGCTGGCCGTGGCTTTGGCCAATCAGCCTAAATTGCTGCTGATGGATGAACCCACTGCCGGTATGGGGCCTGCCGAGCGCCAGTCCTTAATGGAATTGACTTCCGAAATTGTGCGGAATCGAAACATCGGTGTCTTGTTTACCGAGCATGATATGGAGGTTGTCTTTACCCATTCCGATCGCATTATTGTACTCAACCGCGGTGAACTGGTTGCAGAGGGAACAGCGGCTGAGGTGCGTGAGAATAATAAGGTTCAGCAGATTTATCTCGGAAGACAACATTGAGAAGAAAAGAAGTTGAGAAGTAAAAAGGAGGAAGGCTTGGGTTGGCATTTTTCTCAGCCTCTTAACCTTAACGTTGCAACTATGGGGGTCTCAACTTGCCGGCCTCTTTCTTTAGGGTTTACGAAGAAATAAATTCACAATTTTGGAAGTTGAGGCGCCCGGCCCGCAAGACGCGGAAGCACAGGAACATCAAGCATATTTCGAGCTTCCGCAACGCAGCGGGACGGGATGGATCGGCGTCTAAAATGTGAAGTTATTTTTAAGTGAGCCCCTAGCAGCGGGGATTTATAATTTATGGAAACTAAAACCAACGGAATCATGCTTCAAGTAAAGGGGTTGGACACCTTTTACGGCAAAGCACAAATACTGTTCAACCTTGGATTTGAAATCAGCCAGGGTGAAGTCGTCGTGCTACTTGGCCGCAACGGTGCCGGAAAGACCACCACTTTCAAGAGTATTATGGGAATCGTGCCGCCTAAAAACGGTAATATTACTTACAAGGGTGTACCCATTGACAAGTTGCCTCCGTTTAAGACCTGTGCGCTGGGGCTGGGCTATGTGCCGGAAGATCGAAGGATATTCAGCGGCCTCACCATACTGGAAAATCTGGAAGTTGGTAAGCAACCGGCACGGAGGGGGCTGAAGGTTTGGACGCCTGACCGCCTGTTTGAGCTGTTTCCCAATTTGTCTGAACGGCGCAATCAGGCGGGTGGAACCTTGAGTGGCGGTGAGCAGCAGATGCTCACTATTGCCCGGACACTGATGGGAAACCCTGAAATGATCATCCTTGACGAACCGTCCGAGGGTCTTGCGCCGGTTATTGTCGATCAATTGGCTGATATCATCCAGACATTGAAGGATGAAGGGGTGTCGATCCTGTTGGCTGAACAAAATTTGAATTTTGCCAAATTTATTTGCGACCGGGCTTATATCATCTATCAAGGCAGTGTTTGCCACGAGAGCACCATCGATGAGCTCTCAAACGAGGCGTATGAGAAGTACTGCTCCATATAGGAGGGCTTGGAACGTTTGGATGGTTTTGATTGTTAAGATCGTTTGGACGATCCCAGTCTAACCAAAACCAAAAAGGTTTAACGGGATAAATTTGGAGCGTAATATAAGCTCAAAGCTGAAAAATATTTTTCACCACGGAGACACAGAGAACACGGAGGTATTTTTCTTTCATCCTCGATCATCCATCATCCC
>JAJRVC010000088.1 GCA_024277475.1 Deltaproteobacteria bacterium | reverse complement strand
GGTCAGCCCTCACACCCCAGCCGGGCGCCGCGCAGACAACTGGATTACATCTTTCACAGTCCGCAAATAGAAATCAACAATTTTCAGATTCCCCAGGTCAAATTCTCCGATCATACGCCCCTGGTTTGTGAGTTTGAAATCAATAAAAATGATCCGACTCCAACAAAAGCGGTAAAGGCCTAAACCCGGCTCCCCTCACTATCTCCCGGATCATAAACGGAGCTCCAAACTGTTCATGATGGCTTCATGAACCTTTTCCCCGTATCGAAACTTTAAATTCACCCCCAGCAATCAACCCTCATACAACACTGCCAAGATAGTGGCCTTACCACGCTTAGCCGCAATGTGATGTGATGTGGTGGACAGGTAATAGACACTGTCGCCGGGCTCAAGCTCAAACCTGTCCTCACCGATCGCCATCTCAACCACACCGTCCAGAACGAAAATAAATTCTTCACCCTCATGCACCGAAACCTCCTGTTCGGGGTCTTCTTCAAGCTGGACGATCAGAGCCTCCATGTGACGGCCTTTGACGTCGGGGGCAAGGCTTTTGTAAATATAAACCTGTTTTTGGCCTTCGTGGGAGGTCGAACGGGATATGGTGCAACGTTCATTTTTTCGGGTGATCGAATAGAGTTTGTCACCCACTCCCGAAACCAGTCGTCCAAAGGCGCTTTCCAAGGCCTTGGATAATTTGATCACGGTACCAAGCTGGGGTTGAGCCTCATTTTTCTCCAGGCTCGATAAAAATTGAACGGCAAAACCGGTCAATTGGGAGAGCTCTTCCAGGGACAGCCCCTTTTCCTGCCGTATTTTTCGAATCCGCTGACCGATGTCTTCCAGGCCCTTTGCAGGTTCTGCCTTGATATCACCGGTCAGTCCCTCGAAAAAATCGACATTCAGGATATGCTTGCGACTTTGTTCTTCCATTTTATCTCCTCGTTGTTCTTATCTCTTATCATTAACAAGTTAGGGGCTTCGCCCCAATTAGAATATTGAAGCAAAAATTAAGTACCCAAACAATACTCAATATTTTAATTAAGTTATAGAAATTTAGAGATGTTGATTAGCCGTTTTAATCCTTCGTCCCATACGGATTCGGGTCCGTTTATAAGCATCTGGCACCAACATGCCGCGCAATAACAATCCGCTGAACCTCGGAGGTACCTTCTCCAATATCAAGCAGTTTCTGGTCCCGGTAAAACCGCTCTACATCATATTCTTTCATCAATCCGTACCCCCCGTGAAGCTGAACGGCATGATTGGCACATCGATACATAACTTCGGAGCAATAAAGTTTTCCCATGGCTGCTTCTTTGGAAAAAGGCAGGTCGTTGTCCCGCAACCAGCAGGCTTTATAAAGCAGAAGACGGGCGCACTCGATTTCCATGGCCATGTCGGCCAATTTAAAAGCGCTGGCCTGAAAGGTTGCGATGGGTCTGCCGAACTGCTCACGTTCGTTGGTGTATTTGATTGCCATGTCAAAGCACCCCTGGGCCCCTCCCAGGCCCATAGCACCGATTGACAGACGCCCACCATCCAGGGTCTGCATCATCTGGTGAAATCCGTGCCCCCTGGCGCCCAGGAGGTTTTCCTTGGGAACCCGGCAATCTTCAAAATAGAGTTCACTGGTATTGGATGCCCGCCACATCATTTTGTCGTGCATCACTTTAGCAGTATATCCGGGAGTTCCCGCTTCTACGATAATACAGGAAAGCTCGGGGCGGCCATCATCAAGAGCGCCGGTGCGGGCCATGACCGTAACCCCCGTTGTGATATCAGTGGAAGCATTGGTGATAAAAATTTTACTCCCGTTAATTACCCATTCATCACCATCTAAAACCGCGGTGGTCGCACTGTTGGCGGCATCCGAGCCGGCATTGGCTTCGGTTAAGCCAAAACCCCACAGGGCTTCACCACTGCATAGTTTCGGTAGATACTTTTTCTTTTGATCTTCATTGCCGAAATAATAAAGCGGCCCGATACCTAGAGAGTTTTCCGCCGCCACAGTAGCTGCATGGGAGCCATCGACCCGGGCGATCTCTTCGACGGCAATAATGTAAGACAAGTAGTCCATGGCCTGCCCGCCGTATTTCTCGGAAACAAACACGCCGAAAAGACCAAGCTCTGCCATTTTTTGCATGGTTTCATAGGAAAACTCCTCTTTTTCATCCAATTCCTGTGCCATGGGCTTGATCTCTTTTTCAGCAAAACTGCGCACCGAATCCCGTAAAATTTCATGATCCGTAGAAAGGCTAAAATCCATGCTTACTCCTTAAATTTTGGGTTGTTGCAATAAATTATTTGACGAAAAATTTGTAGATGTCATAATAGGATTTTTTATAGAAAGATGGTCCGGTGTTGTCAATGTAAAAAACAGAGGTCAGAGGACTTCGGATCTCTAATGTCTTCTTTGTCCTTAACCTTGAACATGTGAACGGTTACTGTTGATGCATGTTAGCGATGAAGAATTCAAATTTTAAACAACTGAAAAAACATTCGCTATTCGGCATCCGTCATCTGCCTTCTGAAATCTGGCTTCAGCCATCTGTATTCTGTCATCCGTCATCTGGAGAAATATGCCCGAATTGCCTGAAGTGCAAACCATTGTCAACGATCTGAATGCTGCTGATTTAATCGGTATCACAATCCGGACCGCCGGCGTGTTCTGGCCGCGTACCGTCGCGGAACCTTCACCAAGTTTGTTTTGCCGACAGATAAAAGGTCAAAAATTTACAGCCATCCGGCGGCGTGGAAAATATCTGGTTTTTGAAGTTGACGATGGACATACAATGCTGTTGCATCTTCGAATGTCAGGTCGTCTCCATCTCGTTTCAGCGGATGTCCCCCGGAACAAACATGAACATGTCATTCTCGGCTTCAATGACGGCAGGCAATTACGTTTTCATGATACACGCAAATTCGGCCGATTACATCTGCTAAAGGACCCCGAGCGGATTTTAGAACGCCAGGGGCTCGAGCCCCTGGAAGCCGGATTTACCGCGAAAGCCCTGGCCGAACGTTTAAAATATCGTAAACGATTATTAAAGCCGTTGCTGCTGGACCAGACGTTTATCGCCGGACTCGGCAACATTTATGTAGATGAGGCCCTGTGGGAGGCAAAGCTGCATCCCTGCCGCCAGGCCGCCTCCCTTTCGACATCGGAAATTAAGGTGCTGCATCGCACCATTCCCCGGGTTTTAAAAAAAGGACTGAAAAATCTCGGCACTACCCTGGGAACCGGTAAAGGCAATTTTTATTCGGTTGCCAATCGCCGGGGCCGTAACAAAGATCAGCTGAAGGTTTTTCGACGTGCCGGTCTTGCCTGTCCCCGCTGTGAATCATCCATCGAGCGGATCATCGTCGGGCAAAGAAGTACACATATATGTTCAAATTGTCAGAAAGTTTAAAGATGGTAGGATAATACAAATTCCAATTTTTTATTTGGTGCTTGGGATTTAAAATTTGGATCCATATGCAAAAACGATAGCTAGTGCCCGTCCACGAAGCCTTTTTTATCCATGGGCACTGGCGTAAGTTTTCAATTCAGAAATGAGCAATTTTTTCTCTGAGCAAGGCCGCACAAGGGTTTACGTTGAGACGTACTTTTCGTACTTCGCAGACGTAAACCCGCGGAGAACGCCGCTCAGAGAAAAAAGGGCCATTTATGGATGGAAACTAGC
>JAJRVC010000087.1 GCA_024277475.1 Deltaproteobacteria bacterium | reverse complement strand
GCCTCCATCGCCGGAGGTTTCGTGTTTACCGTTACCTGCAATGGTATGGATGATACCTTTTGTATCAATTTTTCGGATCATGTTGTTAGCACCGTCTCCGATATACAAATTTCCTTCTTTATCTGTGGCTAAAGAACTGGGGTCCCGAAATGCGGCTTCACTCGCCGGGCCGCCATCTCCATAATGGGCAGACTCACCCGTTCCTGCGATCGTTGTGATGTTGCCTTTGGAATCCACTTTACGAATCTGGTGGTTGAGCCGGTCAGAAATAAACATATTGCCCTTATGGTCAAAGGCGAAATCTGAAAAGGTAGTGATGATGGCCAACTCGCCGGTTTGCACCTTGCCTTTGTACTTGCTGTTGGCTATCGATTTCAGATACCTGGGAGTAACCGTGTCGAGAAATTTTCGCATGATTCCTTTTTCATCAATCATTCGAATCAGGCTAATGAATCCACTTGGGCTGATAATGAACATTTCTTCTTTATTGTTCAGTTTCAAAGAAGTGGCACCATAAATAGAGGCTTGCATAGCGGGTAACCCATCCCCGATATTTCCTCGAATACCATTTCCGGCAATGGTGTAGATAATACCATCAGGAGATATTTTGCGAATGCGGTAATTCCCTTTATCAGAAATCAGCACATTGTCTTTTTTATCTACTGCGATACCATGCGGGAAACTCAATGTAGCCCCTGTCGCAGGACCGCCGTCTCCGGCAAACATTTTTTTACCATTCCCCGCGATGGTTTTTACGTTACCGCGCTTTAAGTCAATGCGGCGAATGCGGTAATGTGACCGGTCGATCACCAGTAACGTGCCATCCGGATTCAAAGCAACTCCGAAAGGCAGATGGAGGTTCGTGTCACGAGCCACTTCCGAATCTCCGTTGTAGTCCTGATGTCCGGTTCCGACAATGGTGGAGATCATCCCTTGTGAATCCACTGCGCGAATACGGTTATTACTGCGGTCAGCAATGTACAGGGTGCCCTGGTCATCGACCACAATCCCTGTTGGTCCGGCCACACTGGCTCTATAAGCAGGGCCGTTATCGCCCATGAAAAAGAACCCGCCATCTCCCGCAACGGTGGTTATGATTCCCTGCCGATTGACCTTGCGGACCCGGTTATTACGGCGGTCGGTAATATAAAGGTTGCCTTTTCTATCCAGCGCAATACCAAAAGGTCTGTCTATAGTCGCTTGCAGGGCTGGGCCGGAATCTCCCCGGAAACCGTCTTTTCCGTTTCCTGCATAGGTGCGTATCTTGCCCTTGGAATCAATCACACGAATCCGGTTGTTGGATCGGTCTGAAATGAATATATTACCATTGCTGTCAACGGCAACCCCGGAAGGGAGATTCAATTGTGCTTTTGTGGCAGGACCACCATCGCCACTGAATCCGGCCACCCCGGTTCCGGCAATCGTGGTGATCGTTCCACGCGTATCCACCTTGCGGATGCGATGATTGTGCCTGTCTGCAATATATAAATTTCCACTCTTGTCGAAAGCCAGTCCGGCAGGCACATTCAATTTGGCCTCGGTGGCTTTGCCACCGTCGCCATGGAAACCGGAAGAACCGGTGCCAGCATAAGTGGTCATATTGCCCTTAAGGTCAATGCGACTGATAATATTGTTGTCGCGCATGGCGATATAAACATTGCCTCTTTTATCAACGGCAATGCCATCTACGAGTGAAATTTCTGTTTCAGTGGCCGAAAGCGATTTAGCTAAAGCCTCGGCTCCAGGGAAAGCACATCCCATAAAAAGAGCCAAGCCTGTCAATAAGTAAAAGTATTTTTTAAGCATATTAAAAACCTCGTTGTGGGCTGAAAATACCGAAAAACTCCCCTTTAACCTTACCTAAATTAATTAAATAAAATTTACGGGAATTGATCGAATTTGCCCGGAAAGAAAAAGCTCATATATTTATGTAAACGGAGGATTATACGTTTCTCAAAATTGATGTCAAATGAATTCCCACCCCCACTCGGCGTGGTGCAGGCAGGTCGATTCCCCAAAAGCCAAAATATATCGTTGAGCCTTTACTATAGGGCCGCTAAAGGGCCGCTAACATTTCCTCAAGGCGTAGCCTTGCCACACCCAGGGGGGTAGAACGGTACCCGGAAACCAGAAATTTACCGTCAAGTCTTTTATCAGGCTCGCTAATATTTGCTCCCCCTGTAAGGGGCAGATTTTTTTTTAAATCCCTCAAAAAATGGTGTAAGCTGTTTTTAATCAATCATAAATTAAGAGAAAGTCTGCCCTGTCTAATTCTTCCTAATATATAAGGAACCATCACTATGCGTATTGTGATTTTTCTGATTTTCGTTTCGATTCATGCTGTCGGAAGTTTTCCCCAAACGGCGTGGAGCGAGGGCTTGCAGGTCGTGCTTGAGAATGAAGTGGCGGGACTCACTCCCGGGATGACTTTACTTCAAAAAACAACAGGAAACCTGGATCAACCCAATAACGAAACCGGGAAACCACGGGGGGCAAATTCCATTCGTGCCAGCAATGTTGCTCTTGCAGAATCTCGAAAAAAGTTGCGCGCAAATCCCTATGCGCGGGCAGGGTTTATCTCTAAAAACCTTACTCATGTGGGCAAGGTTTTAAAAGTACTTGGCAACAAACTGGCAACAACGGGTCCGGAGAAGCTTTTCATCGATATCGGAAGGCAGCAAGGGCTGGAATCAGGTGACAAGTTTACCGTGTATTCTCAGGAACGATATATATATCATCCCGTTCTACCTCCTTCCGTGGCCAATATAGAATCCAGGAAATACCAGCGACGTGTCGGTTTTGCATACAAGGAATATTTTTCTTCTCTTGGCAAACCTATGGGCCACGTAATTATGATTCGCGGTGTATTGCAAGTCACCGAAGTTGGAGAGACCACATCTTATGCAAATATATTAAAAGCCTATGAAGGGATTAAACCCGGCGAATTTTTGATTCCCTATCAGGAAACCGTAGAGCCTGTATTTGCAGGCACCCAAAATAGAACTCTTGACGGTTATATCGTTGCGACAAAGGAAGATAGAATTGGTGTCGGGGTCACAGACATCGTTTACATCGATAAAGGGTGGGGCGATGGTGTGCGTGTAGGCGAAATTTTTGAGGTCTACCATATCCCGGAACTGATGAAAGATGTCTGGTACAAATGGAATCCGGAGAGAACCCCCTTACTTCCAGACGTATTGGGGGAATTGAAGATTGTGAAAACTGAGAAAAATACCGCAACCGCTGTCATTGTCCAAAACAATTACGACATGCAAGTGGGAAACAAAATAAGAACCAAGCGCTAGCCGGGCTTGATTTTAAGAAACCTTTTTTTGCCCACTTTAATCATGTATTCCTTATCTCCCGAAAACTCCTGATTCACATCCGAGACTTTTTCTCCATTCACCGTTACCGACCCCTGCTGGATCAGCCTGCGGGCCGCCGAAGTACTGTCTGTCAGTTTGTTTTCTTTGAGAATATTACAAATGCCACGCGCCTCCTGTCCCCACCCCGTGATGACGGGAATATCTTCCGGGAGATTCTTTTTCTTGAACACATTTTCAAATTCGCTTGCGGCCGCCTCAGCCACCTCTGATGAATGGTAGAGGGCGACAATTTCTCCGGCCAATTTCATTTTAACGTTTTTCGGATTCAAAGCCCCCGATTTTGCCTGCTCTTGCATGGAACCCAGTTCATCTGTTGAGACCTGACTTAAAAGTTCGTAATACCGCCACATCAATTCATCGGAGATCGACATGATCTTGCCAAACATTTCGTTGGGAGGGTCAAATACCCCAATACTGTT